>CBINJL010000665.1:0-2110 GCA_966250925.1 uncultured Opitutus sp.
AAGGCAGGCGGATAACACTTGGCGGCTGTTGGGCGATCCGCAGGCGTTGCCGTCTTCGGTGGTAGCTCTGGCCGGGGCGGGGGATTTGCTCTCGATGGCGGAGGACGCCGACATCACTTGGGCCGGGGAATCGTTTCGTGGTCGTGTGGTAGCCTTCGATGGGGCGGGAAACCTGGCGCAGGGAATGGGCGGACACTTCACGTTGGCAATCGCGACTGACGATGGTGAACCGACCGCACGGCACGTGCTGACGGTCAGTCGCTACGGCGTTATCGCCGAAACTCAAACCATCCGCCCATGAGGTGCCGTCGCATCCGCGGATTTACATTGGTTGAGGTCGTTCTTGCGGTCGGCGTATTTGCGGTCGGGGTGGTGGGCGCGCTCGTGCTGATGTCGACCATCTCGCGCACCACGGCAAAGGTGCGTGACGCGGCGACGGCGATTCGTGTGGCGGAATCGGTTGCGGCCATTGTCCGCAGTGCGGAAAACGCCACCGCGCAGGCCTGGTTGGCGGAAAATCACCCTGCGCCGATTCATGCCTCGCGTCGCGGCGAACGGATCGGGTTGCACGAAGACGTGCCGGCGGCGGACGCCTACTTTGAAGTGCGATTGACGCGCCTCCCTGGCGGACCGGAATCGGTTTCGAGTGTCATGCCGATTTGGATACAAGTGAGCTGGCCGGTGATGGCGAGCGACGGCAACGCGACCGTGGCAATGGAAGCGCGGGAGGTCTTCACGCTGAACGGGGCAATCGCGCCATGACGGGACGCGGTCGCAGGGCGGTGACGTTGGTCGAATTGATCGTGGCACTGGGAGTCACTGCGGCGCTGGCGGCGGCGCTGCTCGGAATTGCGGTGCAGGTTCTGGGGCTGTGGGAGCGGACCGGCGGTGGACTGTTGCTCGACAACGAAGCGGCCCGCCTGTTGGACCGGTTGGCGGACGATACGCTTGCGAGTATTGATCGCAGCGACGGTCGCCCCGGGTGGTGGACTGAGCAAGACGGGGAAAACTGGCTGGGCTGGGGGGCGTTTGTGGTGGAAGTAGGGCGCGGAGTCATCTTGGGAGATCGTGCGGTGCTGCCGCGGGAAATTCGTTACAGTCTGCTTTACTCGGATGGAGTGGGACAGATCTATCGCTGGGTGTGCGATGTTGGAGCGGCATTGCAGGAAAACTATGCGTTCTCAGCTTCTGATGAACGCGCAGGGGAATCGGAGTGGCTGCTTGCTGGTGGCATTCTGGGGTGGCGTTGCACGGCGTTTGACGGCGCAGGGAACGCCGTGGATTGGGACGGAGAGGTCGCTGAATTTTCTCCGGCGTTGCTGCGTTGGGAGGTGGAATTGATCACGCCGGATGGGGCGCGTCGCTTGAGCGCGGTGCGGCGAGGCGAATCGCAGGAATCGGAAGCGCAAATTCGGGCGCAGACGAGTGGCACATTCAGTCGGTGGGTGGCATACGGAGGGCGAGGCCAATGAAGGTCGCGGCGAAAGTGTATCCATCACGTGGAGACACAGCCGGCATGGCCTTGCTGCTGGTGTTGGCCCTGCTGGCGCTGGTTACTCTGCTGGTCGTGAGTCTGGCGGCGCTGACGCGGACGCAGGCCCGGATGATTGGCGATCGGGGTGATCAGGCGAAGGCGCGGCACAATGCGCTGCTGGCTCTGGACATGGCGATGGGGCAATTGCAGGAACTGGCAGGGCCGGATCAGCGGGCAACCGCCACGGCAGGATTGGTCGGCGCGTCAGGCAATCCACTGTGGGCAGGGGTGTGGCAAACGGGGGATGGAGCAGTGCAGCCGTTGGCGTGGCTCGTAAGCGGCAATGATGCGGACCCAACGGCGCCCGTGTTGGTGCAGCGCGATCAGGTGGCGTTGTATTATGATGCCGACCGGGAGCCTGCAGTCACGGCACCGGTGGTCAGGATGTTCGAGCCGAAATCCTCGGGCCGGGATGCGGAGGAAAGGGTGACGGGCGGCTACGCCTATCACGTGGCTGACGAAGGCGTGAAGGCGCGATTGGAGCCGCGACGTTTGGTGACGCATCAGGCCATGGATTACTATGCCCAGCGGATGGCGTTGGCCGGCGGATCGCGGCCGGTGGGATCGGCCGAGTTT
>CBINJL010000666.1:0-2109 GCA_966250925.1 uncultured Opitutus sp.
CGACGGTGATGCAGCCGGTGGGCAGCACCTTCACGACGGCGTCGCGGGCAATGGCGTCCTTGATGTATTGGATCGTGCCGGTGTTGCTCGCGGGCGGCGACGTGTTGGGCATGCAGACGACGGTGGTGAACCCGCCGGCGGCGGCGCAGTGCGAGCCGGTGGCGATGTTTTCCTTGTGCGTCTGGCCGGGCTCGCGGAAGTGGACGTGCACGTCGACCAGGCCGGGGCAGGCGACGAGGCCGGCGGCGTCGATGGTGCGCGCCTTCTTTTTCTCGGCGGCCGAGAGCGAATCGACGATCAGGCCGTTTTTGACGAACAGATCGCCGTCGGCATCGCGATTGTTGGCGGGGTCGATGACGCGGGCGTTTTTAATCCAGAGAGCGGGCATCAGGGAGAAAGGGAGTGGGAAGAGTGAAAGGGCGTGAGTGAAGGCTTCGTTGCTTGTTTTCGTTCTGCTTGGCAGCGGGGCTGAGGGTTCTTTTTGAGAACGAGAAAGAGAACGAAGAACGAGAACGATGACGGGGATCAGTCGTTGGCCACGACGTATTCGGGCTGGCCGCCGGAGCAGAGATAAAGCACGGCCATGCGCACGGCGATGCCGTTGGTGACCTGTTCCAGGATGACGCTGCGCGGGCCGTCGGCCAGTTCGCTGTCGATCTCGACGCCGCGGTTGATCGGGCCGGGATGCATGATGATGGCATCCGGATGCAGCCAGGCGGCGCGCGCCTGATTGAGGCCGAACATGGAGGTGTATTCGCCGAGGGAAGGAAACATGCCGGCCATCTGGCGCTCGTGTTGTATCCGGAGAAGCATGACAACCTCGGCATCACGCAACGCCTCGCGCAGGTTGTGCGAAACCTTGACCCCGAGCGCCTCAACGTGGCGCGGAACGAGGGTGGACGGACCGACGGCGGTGACATCGGCACCGAATTTTTTGAGGGCCTGGATGTTGGAGCGGGCGACGCGCGAGTAGAGAATGTCGCCGAGGATGACGACGCGACGGCCCTTCAGATTGCCGAGGTGCTCGCGCATGGTGAAGGTGTCGAGCAGCCCCTGGGTGGGATGTTCGTGCGCCCCGTCGCCGGCGTTGATGACGGGGATGTTGAGCAGTTTGGAAAGGTAGAGCGGCGAGCCGGCAGCCGAGTGCCGCATCACGATCATGTCGGCCTGCAACGCCTGGATGTTTTCGGCCGTGTCGCGCAGCGATTCGCCCTTGGTGGCGGAGGATGACTTGCCATCGAGTGTGATGGTGTCGGCCGAGAGGCGCTTGGCGGCCATGTCGAAGGCCATGCGCGTGCGCGTGCTCGGCTCCATGAAGAGATTCACGATGGTCTTGCCGCGGAGGGCCGGGACCTTCTTCACGCTGCGCGTGAGGATCTTCTTGAACGAGGCGGCGGTGGCGTGGATTTGCTCCAGCTCGTTGAGCGAGAGTTCTTCCAGAGTCAGCAGGTGGCGGCGGGTCCAGGGCATCAGCGGAGGTTCGATTTTTGCTTACCGATTTTCGATTGGGTTCTCACGACTTCAATGCTGTCGGAGTCCGGCGTGTCGGGATCGAAATGAGTGATGACCTTTTCATCCGCATCGGGCGCGATGGTGAGTCCGGTGTAGTCGGCCGCGATGGGCAGCATGTGGCCACCACGATCGACGAGCACGGCCAGTTCGACTTTGGACGGGCGGCCATGGTCGAAGAGTTCGTTCAGGGCGGCGTTGATGGTGCGACCGGTGTGCAGCACGTCGTCGACGAGGATCACGGTGCGACCGGTGACATCAAATGGCAGAATGGTGGGCGGACGCGCCTTGGGGATCGGATTGCGGCCGATGTCGTCGCGATGAAAGGTCGTGTCGAGCTGTCCGTAGGGCAGGTTGCCGCCGAGTGCGGCATGCAGGCGGCGGTTGAGGGCGAGACCGCCCGTGGCGATGCCGACCAGGCAAACGTCGGGGCGGCGCCCGTGCCGGGCACGAATGGCGGTCACGATGCGCTCAATGGCGGCATGGATCTCGGAGGCGGCAAAAGTCTGCGGAGCGGACACAAGTGCCGGTTGTGCCGGGGCGCCGGGAAGGGGTAAAGCGGGAAAAGGCGAACGGTATGCCGGAGAGGCAGGGCGAACG
>CBINJL010000667.1:0-2103 GCA_966250925.1 uncultured Opitutus sp.
CTCATTCTCATGGACTGCCAGATGCCCCTGGTCGACGGCTACGACGCCACCCGCCAGATCCGCGCCGGCGCCGCCGGCGAGACCCGGCGCGATGTCGCCATCGTCGCCCTCACCGCCGCCGCCATGGTGGGCGACCGCGAACGCTGCATCGAAGCGGGCATGAATGACTACATCGCCAAGCCCGTGCGCACCGAGGAACTGCTCCGCATTCTCAAAAACGTCCGGGCCATCCGCTCCTGATCCGCGGGTTTTCTAGAAAATCCCTTGGCAGCCGCCATGCCACGGGTTTTCGTCCGACTTTAATGTCCTCTCCCAAGCCCGCGGTTCTCGCCCTCGAAGATGGTTCGGTCTATCACGGCCTCGCCTTTGGCGCCGACGCCACCGTCGCCGGAGAGTGCGTCTTTAATACTTCCATGACGGGGTATCAGGAAATCCTGACCGACCCGTCCTACTTCGGCCAGATCGTCACCATGACGGCCGTCCAGATCGGCAACTACGGCATCAGCCCCGAAGACGCCGAGTCGGCCCATCCCATGTGCAGCGGCTTTGTCGTGCGTGAACTCTCGCCCATCGCCTCCAACTGGCGCTCCCGCCTCACCCTCGACGAACACCTGAAGCGCCACGGCATCCCCGGTATCAGCGAAATTGATACGCGGGCCCTGACCAAGAAACTCCGCGTCGACGGCGCCATGAAGTGCTGCCTGAGCACCGAGGGCCTCTCCGCCGAGGAAGCCGTCACCCGCGCCCGCGGTTGGCGCGACATGGCCGGCAGCGACTACGTGAAGGACGTGTCCTGCAAGACGCCCTACATCTGGGGCGCCGATGACGCCGAACGCTTCAACGCGCCCTATCTCCCCACCGGCACGACCTTCGGCAGCCACGCCCCGCGCGACCAGCGTTACCGCGTCGCCGCCTTCGACTTCGGCGCCAAATACACCATCTTCCGCAAACTCATCCGCCACGGCTTCGACGTGCAGGTCTTCCCCGCCGACGCCACTCCGGAACAGATTCGCGAACACGCGCCCGACGGCCTCTTCCTGTCCAACGGCCCCGGCGATCCCGCCGCCCTCGACTACGTTCACCGCACCGTCAATGCGTTGGTGCCCGAGATGCCGACCTTCGGCATTTGCCTCGGCCATCAGATGCTGACCCATGCGCTCGGCGGCAAAACCTACAAACTCAAGTTCGGCCATCGCGGCGGCAACCAGCCGGTCAAGAACCTCGAAACCGGCCGCGTCTCCATCACGGCGCAAAACCACGGCTTCGCCACCGATCCGGACAGCCTCGCCGCCGGCGGGGGCATGGTGACCGAAATCAATCTCAACGACAACACCGTCGAAGGTCTGCGCCACAAGGAGCTGCCCGTGTTTTCGGTCCAATATCACCCCGAAGCCGCGCCCGGCCCTAACGACGCCGATCCCCTCTTCGTCGATTTTCATAACCTGATCACGAAGCGCAAAGCCGGTAAAATCTGAGATCAGGCGAGCGAACCTACCGCAACAGCCGCGGTCGGATAATGCGTCCCAGTCTTCATCGCATGGCCGCACGCGCTTTTCTCCCACCTTTCGCGCGCGGATCGAACCCCCTATGACCGGTTTGATCCGCACCCTTCTGGCTGTCACCGGCATGAGTCTCGCCTACGCCGATACCGGAATCCCTGATCCGCTCACCGCGGGCGACGGCAACCGGGTGGCTTCGGCCGCAACCTGGCATGACTCCCGCCGCGGCGAGATTCTCGAACTCTTCCGCACCCACATCTACGGACGCGATCCTGTCGGCCGACCCGACAGTCTTCGTTTCGAAGTGGTGCACGAGGATCCGACCGCCCTCGGCGGAGCCTCGACGCTGAAAGTCGTGCGTATCTCCGCCACCGGTCCGGGCGGCACGCATGCATTCGATCTCGTTGTCCACATTCCCAACCGGACCGACGGTCCCGCCCCGTGCTTCATCTTTATCTGCAATCGTAACCGGCGACACATCGCGGCCGATCGCGAGGAGTGGGATGAGTTCTGGCCGGCGGATCGCCTCATCGCCCGCAGCTACGCCACCGCCGCCTTTTATCACAGCGACGTGGCCAAGGATGCCGCCACGAGTTTCGACTCC
>CBINJL010000668.1:0-2100 GCA_966250925.1 uncultured Opitutus sp.
GCTCAACGCGCTGGTTCTTTTTGAGCCGTGGTGGACAAAACATCGGGCCGGCGCCGGTGGGGCGGGAATTTGACAGCGCGAAAGTGCCTTATTAGCTGAGCGACCTTGAAGATGTCCGCTCCCCAGTTTGCCAACACTCCGGATGCCCTCGGTGCCGCCGCCGCGGACCGGTTGCCGTCGCCGCTCGAAGCGGAAATCCGCCGCATCTACGAACGCAGCCCGCTCTACGGCCAGCGTTTCCCGTTGCACGCCGAGCCGCTGCACTGGAGCTGTTATGCGGAAATCCCGCAGCTTACGAAGCGCGAGATCGTTGAGCGCGGTCATCGTTCGTTTTTTGCCGATTACGCCGAGATCGAGCGCGGCCTCGCTGATGCGCGTTTCGAATACGAGAGCACCTCCGGCACCACGGCCGGCCCGATGACGGTGATCATGGAAAACGGCTGGTGGGATGAGCAGACCGCGCGTGCCTATCTGGCCTCGCCGGTGCTGGCGCCGTTTGTCGGCAAGGCTTATCGCAAGTGCATTCTCGCGCCGGTTGGGTGTTCGTCGAATCTGTGTCCTTATGAGGATCATCCCTTTCCGCACCGCTACATCAACGGCACCCACTACCTCAACCTGACCAGCGATCCGTTTGTCTTTCGTGAGTCGGAATGGGACCGCATCGTGGTCGAGTTGCAGGCAGTTCAGCCTGACATCATTGAAGGGGAGCCGATTTATCTTTCGCTGCTGGCCCGGGCGGTGGCGCGGCGCCAGGTCACGGTGCCGAGCGTCAAGGCCGTCATCCTTACCTACGGCAAGGCCAGTCTGCAGCATAGCCGCCGTATCGCCGAAGTGTTTCCGGCGCCGCAGGTCGATCTCTACGGCTCGACCGAAGCGGGCTACCTCTTCGTGGGCGACGCGTTTCAGGACAATTCCCGCGTCATCGATGCCAACGCCTTCATCGAGCTGGTGCCGTATCGAAATCTTGGTGACACCTTTCAGATCGTGGTGACCACCCGAGGTCGCGAGGCGATGCCGCTGTTGCGCTACCACACCGGCGACATCGTGCAGCGTCATGGGAGCGGCTTCCGCATTCTGGGGCGCGAGGGTAACCTGCATTTCCGGGCCGACGGCTCGCTGGTCTCGCCGACCGATATCGATCTGGCGATTCCGGCGGACTTCGTGTGCTGGCACTATTCCTTGGTGCAAACCAAGCCTGACCGCTGGGACTTCCATTACGTGGCCGATCATACCGCGCCTGATGCCGTGGCATCGTCGATCGCAGGCGTGTTGGGCGATGGCGCCCGCGTGATTCCCTTCCGGCGCAAACACATCGCGCCGGCGGCGAGCGGTAAGTTTGCCCTGCTCAAGCCATTGGTGAGCTGAGGCGTTTCCGGGCGCATCGACCGAGCGGGCGGTGGCATCAGCGCGGCAAGCGAAGGTGTTACGTGCGCTGTTGCGACCGCGTCTCGGCATTCGCCTACTCCGGGGTTGCAGGTTCGCTAATAGGGACTTCCCGTCGCGGCTGGGCCGTTTACAATCTTCCGCAACCCCTTCACTGTCCGCCGTTGATAAACCTGCGGATGCTGTGTCCGCTTTCCCCACCTTTTCATTTTGCGATGAGCCTGTTGCGCAACCTGTTCACCTCGTCCATCGGGCGGAAGATCCTGATGGCGGTGACCGGTCTTGTCCTGATCGGTTTTGTTACCGGTCACTTGATCGGCAATCTCCAGATCTTCATGGCGCCCGATCACATCAACGGATACGCGCATTTTCTCCAAACGCTGGGACCGGTGTTGTGGGGGATGCGCATCGTGCTGCTGGTCTGTGTTGTCATCCATATTTGGGCCGCGGTCGTGCTCACGCTGGAGAGCAAGGCGGCGCGTGGGACGAAAAGTTACGGCGTCCATCGCTGGCTGCGGGCGACCGTCGCGTCGCGTTACATGCGCCTCACCGGGTTGGTCGTGCTGGCGTTCATCCTGTATCATCTGGCTCATTTTACCTTGGGCTTTGCGGGCTCCGATACGTTTAAAAGCAACCTGCCGCACTGGACGCTGCAGCACGACGTGCGTGAATTCGGCATCCCGCTCGCCGAGGCCGGCACCGAGGTGCACGACGGGT
>CBINJL010000669.1:0-2090 GCA_966250925.1 uncultured Opitutus sp.
AATCGTCTGCGTGAGCAACGGCGTGTCCCCGACCACGGGCAACAAATGTTTTGGACGCTCGGCCCGGCTCTGGGGCCAAAAGCGTTCTCCTTTTCCTCCGGCAATGATAACAATATAAGGCTTCGCCATGACGAAGGGAGACTTCATGGACGGGCAAACGGTGTCGCAATAAATCATTTGCGACACCGCGGTAAGAGATCCCTGTTTCAACCACCGTGGTTTTCCCCGACCTCACTTCCGCCGAACTCGCGCGCTACAGCCGCCAGGTGCTGTTGCCCGAAATCGGCGTGGCCGGACAACAACGTCTTCAGGCGGCGCGGGTGCTCGTGATCGGCGCCGGTGGTCTCGGCAGTCCGACCGCGCTCTATCTCGCCGCGGCCGGCGTCGGCACCCTCGGCATCGCCGACTTCGACCGCGTGGAAACGCACAACCTGCATCGGCAATTGCTGCACACCGACGCCACCGTCGGCACGCCCAAGACCGACTCCGCCGCAGCGCGCCTGCGCGCGACCAATCCGCATATCGTGGTGCGCACGCATCCGGAAGGCGTCACGGCTGAAAACGCCGTCGCGCTGTTCGCCGACTACGACGTGATCGTTGATGGCACCGACAACTTCGGCGCGCGTTACCTCAACAACGATGCCGCGGTGCGGGCGAAACGACCGTTGGTCTTCGGCAGCGTTTATCGGTTCGAAGGTCAGGTGGCGGTATTCGCGCCGCATCTCGGCGGACCGTGTTACCGTTGCCTGTTTCCCGAGCCTCCGCCGGCCGGCAGCGTGCCGGGTTGCGGTGAAGTCGGCGTGATCGGTGCGTTGTGCGGCGTGATCGGCAGTTGGCAGGCGCTGGAAGCGATCAAGCTCATCACGGGCTGCGGGAAACCGCTGCTCGGCCGCCTGCTGATCTACGACGCATTGAGCCATGCCACGAGCACGCTCGCCCTGCCCCGCCGACCTGAATGCCGCGCCTGCAGCGATGCGCGCGCCGACACCACACCGTTGTCCGCCGCTCACTACGCCGCCATGACTTGCCCGCCAAAACCGGCCGCGTCAGCCGAATCCCTTTCCATGAACGAATCCTCCGCTTATCCACTGGAAATCTCCGTCACCGAAGCCAAGTCCCTGCTGGACCGCGCCGACGGGACGACGCAGTTGATCGACGTGCGTGAACCGCACGAATGGCAAATCTGCCACGTCGCCGACGCCACCCACATCCCGATGCGCCAGATTCCCGAAAACGTGCCGGACCTGCCGCGCGACACCCACCTGCTGATCATGTGCCACCACGGTGGACGCAGCATGCGGGTGACGGAATACCTGCGGGCTCAAGGTTTCGACAACGTGACCAACATCGCCGGCGGCATCGACGCCTGGGCGCTCACTTTCGAGCCCGGCATGCAGCGCTACTGATTTGTCCGCGGTGCGGCCACGGATTCAGCCCCAACCTTGATTTTTTGAACCACGAAGAAACACGAAGTCACACGAATGCGAGGCAGAGGCCTGAGGCCGCGCGGAATGAATCCCTCCAGTCGCGAGTCAGAATCGCTTAGTTAGCTTCGTTGCCTTCTGTGAAAAGTTCGAACTCTTGAGGAACTTGATGTCAGTTGCCGCTCAGATTCGTGTGCCTTCGTGGTTTCTTAACTGTATCGCCACCGTTCCAGCTCAAACCCGCTGCCCGGGATGTGCGGCGGCGTAGCCTTCGGCAAAAGCGGCAAACGCCTGCTTGAGCGCGATCGCCCGCGTTTGCGGTCCCACCGCGAAATGGTGCGCATCGATCCGCGCCACCGGTTGCACGTCCTTGGTGGTCGAGAGCAGCATCGCTTCGTCCATTGTCGCCAGATCGGCTTCGGTCAGGTCGCGTTCCTCGACCGCCAGACCGGCCGCGGCCGCGATCTGATCGAGAATCAGGCGCCGGGTGATTCCCGGTAAAATGCCTGCCGTCAGCGGCGGCGTCACGAAACGATCGCCCTGGATAAACGCGATGTTGCTGGTCGAGGCTTCGGTGAGAAATCCGGCCTGATTGAGAATCAGCACATCGTCTGCGCCGGCTTGGCGGGCCTCGTGCAGACAGAGCAGGTTGTTGAGATAGTTGCC
>CBINJL010000670.1:0-2082 GCA_966250925.1 uncultured Opitutus sp.
GGGCTTGATCAAAATTCGCGCCCACGAAACCGATCGCAAAATCCGCGAAACCTTGTTCGCCGATCTTGCCGCTGCCGTCGAAGCCGCGTTCGTCGGCAGCGTCGGCCGCACGGCATTGCTGTATCGGCCGTTGCCTGAAAGCGAAACCGAGGCCGGCAACGCCGCCGCCGATTGATTTGGAGTTCCGGTTTTAAGAAACGAATGAGCCGCGCCCCGTGAGAGGCGCGGCTCGACTCGACTCTCGTCCCACGCCAGCAGGACGAAAGGGGCCCATCCGCCGACCGCGACAAACACTCGGGATAAGCGGAGGAAAGTGGTGAACTACCGGACGCCCTCACCATAACCCAAGAGAGCGGCGGTCGGGAATACGCATACTTGCGCAGATTCGCATCGTATGCCCGCCCGATGCAGGCCGGTGGTTTCCGCCAAAAGGCGCCGAACCCATCGGTTCGACGCCTCGTCTCTGTTTGTTTCCGACCGGCGGAAGATCGGGCCGGGGTTCAGTTCCCATCTTCCACGATCCGGAAGTTCAGCGGAACGCGCAATCGGCTCGCAACCTTCTTGCCGTTCTTGACGCCCGGACGGAACTGCCAGCGGGAAACGCCGAGGATCGCCGCATCCTCGAAACCGCGATGCGTGGACGAATACACCTTGGCCCAGGGCACCTTGCCCTTCGCGTCCACGATGAAGTCGACAATCACCTGGGCCGAACGCACTTCCCCTTTCAGGTGATGCGGAAAAATCGGCACAGGCTGCAGGATTGGTTCCGGCACCCGATCCAGATCGGCCAGATCGAACACATCCTTGAAACCGGCCGGGGTCGCGCCGCCGTGGGCGATACGTGGCGGGATCGTCATCACCGCCGCCGCATCAAATTCCGGACGCGGCAGGAGCGAGCGCAGATCAAGCTGCTGCACGAACACGGCGTTGGTGGCCACAGTCGGCACGTCGGCCTGCATCGGCACGTAGGCGGACGCATCCAGCTCTTCGGCCGGCGCGTCGCCATCGAATATTTCCTCGGGGGGATCGAGATCTTCGAGTGGCGGCATCTCCATGAAGACGATGTCGAGCGTCAGGTCCTCGGCAGGCACGAGCGGGGCCTCGACGGCTTTGTCGTTGAAACCGAAGATCGCCAACAGATGGAGGGCCCCGGATGCAATCACGGCCGGCCAGAACAAAGCCGATCTGCCGGGGCCGGGGGAATAACGCCAAGACCCGGAGTCCGGATCGGAGGGTGGAGGGTTGACCCGCATCGGGGGCGGGCGAAGCACGGCGGGATTTTTGGTGTTGCGAGAACCAATGCGCACCACCGCCGGCGAAACGGTTAGGAGCTGCGTGGTCATGGTGATAGCATAGTGCGAATCCCGCCCGCCGCCCACGCATGGATTGCCCATTGCCACGCACGATTTGTCCTCAAATTGTCGCGCCACGCGCATGTCTCTCGCCGACTACGGATGGAACGATCATTGGGCGGCCGCCTTCGCGCCGCACGCCGCCGCCGGGCTTGAGCCCGCGCGGGTGGTCTGTGAATTGCGCCGCAAGTTCTACGCGGTTCAGGACGCCGAGCGCGAATGGCTGGCCGAGTGCCGCGGCGGGTTCTTTCACCGCCATGCCGAGACCAGCGCGTTTCCCGCCGTCGGCGACTGGGTCGCGATCAGCCGGCGCGATGATGGCAAGCGGGTCGACATTCACGCCGTGTTGCCGCGCCGCACCAAGTTTTCGCGTCGCGCCGCCGGCGAGGAACAGATCGAGCAGATCGTCGCCGCCAACATCGACCGCGTCCTGCTGGTGAGCGGACTGGATCGCAACTACAACCCGGCGCGCATCCAACGTTTCCTCGTCGCCGCCCGCGAAAGCCGCGCCGAACCGGTCATCGTGCTCAACAAGGCCGATGCCCACCCCGACCCCGAAAGCGTGCGCCGCGAGCTTTCCGCCCTCGTGCCCGGCGCCACCGTGATTCTCGCCAGCGCCACCCGTCGCGGTGGCTTGAAGGAACTCCGCAAACTCGCCCCCCGCGGCGTCACCCTCGCCCTGCTCGGCTCCTCCGGCGTGGGCAAATCCACTCTCGCCAACGCTCTCGCC
>CBINJL010000671.1:0-2078 GCA_966250925.1 uncultured Opitutus sp.
GTGTTTCGTGGGCCACTCTCATCGTTTTCAGGCACAAAAAAGCCGCTGTCCGGTGAGGGACAGCGGCGGAAATTAAAAACGGAATGCGCGGAGCGAACTCAGGCTTTGGCGTATTCGCCGCACCAGTCGCTGGCCTTGGTGCCGGGGAAGCAGGACTCGAACTTGGTCTTGTCATCCACGTTGAACACGACGGTTTGCGGGGAATGGCGGCGGCACTCGCCCTTGGTGGCGGTGGTGGAGTTGTAATACACACAGGTGCCGCAGGAAATCTTGGCCGCCTTGGATTTGGTCAGAGTAGGCATGATCGGGTCTCCTTTAAGTTAAGTGGTTGCGGATCGGTCAGAAACGGTTGCGCAAAACATGGTCCCGCAGACTCGCCTTGGCAAGGGACACGCCGACCGAAACGAGATTTGTTGTTGATATTCAATCGCAGGCGGCGGGCAGGGAATCCGAGGCTGCAAATGGCGCTCGCACGACGGCAAGCCTCCGGCCCAAGGTGCGCGGATGCAGACGACTTCGCATCGCCCGGCTGTGACCGTGCTGTCCGGATTTCTTGGTGCCGGAAAAACCACCCTCCTGCGTCACGTGCTGGCGCAGGCGGAGGGGCGCCCCTGGGCCGCGGTCGTCAACGATGTGGCCGCGTTCAACATCGATGGCGCGGTGGTGGCGAGTGCCGGAGCGGGCGGAACGGAAGTGGTGCAGCTCGAAAACGGCTGCGTGTGTTGCTCGAACCGTGACGACCTCGGCGAGAGCCTGGCCCGGCTGGCCGCGGAGGGTGAATTTGCGCACATCCTGGTGGAAGCATCCGGCGTGGCGGAACCGCGGGCGCTGGCTCAGGTGTTCGTGCAGAAAAATCCCTTCGGCCGCACGCTCGGTGATTTCGTGCGACTGGCCAATCTGGTGACGGTGGTCGATGTCGCTGTATTCGCGGATCAACTACGCGTCATGCGGACCGGCGACACTGCGGCGAATCATCCGCCGGTGCAGTCCGGTGCGCCGCGTCCGCTGGTCGAGCTGATGCTGGAACAGGTCGAGTGCGCCGACGCGGTTGTGCTCAATCAGTGCGACCGCGCGTCGCCTGACGACCTGGTGGCGGTGCGGGCGGCGTTGGCCGGACTCAATCCGCGGGCGGAGACGATCGAGACCGAGCGTGGTCAGGTGCCGGCCGAGTGGCTGGTGGACCGCACGCGTTTTGATGCCGGGGAAACACTCGGCGGCGCGGCATGGATTCGTTCACTCAACGCGATCGCACCGGGACCGACGCAGAACGTCACCGGGGGTTCGGGCGTTGTCGCGCGGCCGGAGAAAGCGCGGCACGAGGAGCGGTTTGGGCTGACGAGTTTTGTTTATCAGGCGCGGCGGCCATTCCGGCGGGAAGCGTTGCGAGCCCTGATCGAAGGCGGGTTTCCGGGGCTGGTGCGGGCCAAAGGCTTCCTGTGGCTGGCCGAGGCGCCGGATGAAATGGGATTTCTTTCGGTGGCCGGCGGTATCAGCCGCTGGGATACGCTTAATCCGTGGTGGGCGGCGATGATTGAGGCCGGCCGGGCAAGTCGCGACGACCTGCCGATGGGCGTGCGCGCCGCATGGCAGGAACCGCACGGTGACCGCCGGCAGGAAGTGGTGTTTATCGGCGTGCAGCTTGATGAACCGGCGCTGCGCGCGCGACTCGACGCCTGTCTGGAGTGAGGCGCAGGGCAGGCGCGATTCCGGCGGGAGGGCCGTCAGCCTGAAGCGCGTTTTAACAGAAGGAAACGAAGGGGAACGAAGCCACTCCGCCGCAGTTTTTATTACAGGAGGCAACGGAGGGAAACAGAGCCGCCACCGTCAGTCTGAAGGATTTTAACGCAAAGTGCACAAAGGAGCGAAGGCTGCAAAGCACGCTGAAGCGAACCTTGAACGCCAAGATAGCCAGGAGTCAGAGCCCCTTCCTTTGCGTTCTTTGCGACCTTGGCGCGCTTTGCGTTATAATCATCGGCGGAGTGGCTTCGTTCCCCTTCGTTTCCTTCTGTAAAAACAAAATCAGACTAAGGTTACCCTCGGATTGTGGACTTGGGGCGAGTGGACATTCAAAAAGGAAC
>CBINJL010000672.1:0-2058 GCA_966250925.1 uncultured Opitutus sp.
CCATGCGCTGGTCGTTCTGGAGCGGCAGCGCATCGGCCAGCGCCTCCGGCGAGGCAAAGGCTGCGCAATCCGGCTCATCGAGGCACGCCCACAGCCACGCGATAAACGCGGCCATGGAGCGCTTGCCTTGCAGATCGGACAGCTCAAACGGGTGCGGCTGCGTGGCCATGCGGAAGATGGCCCGGTTGCTGAACCGGATCTTCCGCACGCGGTCGAGGTGGACTTCCGTGGCGTTGGCCGGCATGGGAATCAGGCAGTGAAGGTGATCGGGCCGGTGACGAGAAACGACACCGTGGCGGAGAGGACGCCATCGACCGGGGCACTGTGTTCAACACCGGTGATGAGCGCATCGAAGTCGTAGGCGCCCGCGCCGGCATCGGTGAGCACGATCTGGAACGTCTGCGCATCGCCGCCCGCATTGGTGAGCAGGTATTGTTGCGTGGTATCGGCCGGGTCCCAGCTCACTTCGATGGAGAACTCGCCGCCTTCGTTGAGCACGTTCATGTGCTCGGCCCAGCCGGCACTGTCGTGATCGGTCACGTCCTCGGTGCGGGCCTTGATGGCGGGAAACGAAAAGGTCTTTACGCCGGGCACCAGCGTGAGAGTGGCGCTGATGTCGACCTTGAAGGCGGTGCCGTGTGCTTTGATTTTGGCCATGATGTTTTTGCGGAGACTTGGAGTGGTTTGGGATGTGGGTGAAAATGGGGGCGGTCAGATCATGAAATCAGCATCCGCACGGTAGAGGTTGGTCTGAGGGTCGAAGTCGTCGCGGTTGTCGTCTTCCAGGAGACACACGGCGCCGGTGGGCAGTCGGTAGCCGTCGAGGGCATCGACCAACAGATCCCGCACCCGCAACGCCTCCAGCTTTTCGCTGGCCCAGATGCTGAGCTGATAATGGCGGTAGGTGCCGGCGCCGCTCGGCTCGGTGTGCGTGGTGTCGGGCGTAGCATAGATGCCCTGATACACCACATAGGGAGTAGCGGCGTGAGCCGGAGCGTCGTCGGCTGCGTAGATGCGCCCGCCGAGGTCGGTGACGAGGCCGGGGGCCTCGGTGAGACGCCGAACCAGCGCCGTCGCGGTGGCGGCTCCCTGCGCGGAGTTGGGGAGGAGAGGCGGCGTCATACGCGCCCCTCCAGGCTTTCGGTTTCCAGCACCATCATGGCCGGATCGGACGTGGGTCGCGGGTAGGTGACCTCGTAGCGGGTGCCACGCTCATTTTCGAGCTGCCATCCCGCCGCGATGGCGGCGTAAGTGTGGGTGCGAAAGTCGATGCGCTCGGCCCCACGCTCCGCCGCTGCCGCTGAGACGATGTTGCCGCTCTGGGGCAGACGCTCACACCAGATCGTGCCGCGCTCCTCCAGTTTTGACCGGCGCCCGCCCGCCGCATCCCGGCCGTTGACCGGGGCCCAGAGGCGCATCAAGTGATCAAGTTTTCCGGCGGCGACGCTCACAGGAAAACCCTTTCGCTGGAGAGCAGGGAATCGACGTGCATCGGGATGCGCGCCATCTCGACGGTGGAGATTGGCTCTCGATTCTGGTGATAGTGGCTGGCCAGATACAGCACGGCGAGCCGCAGGGACTCCGGAACATTCGTGGCGGCTGGGCCGTAGCCCGCTTTGTAGGTGATCGTTACCGCATCGGGCGAGTCGTAGAGACCGGGCCACCATGCGGTGGGCACCAGTGCCACAAATCCCGGCGTGGCCTTGGTATCCACAGTGTAGTCGTCGGACGAAAGCGTTTGGGTAAACCCGTCGGTATCCAGATACGTGATACTCACCACCTCGGCGAGGGGAGAGCGGGGCAGATCAAGGCGGCGCCCGGCGAATCGGCCATGGCGCCGCTGGATGGGGTCACAGGCCAGCGGCCAGCGATCAAGGGTGAGTTGCCACGTCTGTTCGATGAGGGCGCGGCGGGTGATCGTCTCGACCATGCGCCGCGCCGCCTTGAGGTAAAGGGCGATAAGACCATCCTCGGCGTTCGCGCTGCTGGGCAGGCGACGGTGCGCCTTGAAATCGGCGACCGTCACCGGCTCGGCGGCAGGTTCGATGCTGATCGAGG
>CBINJL010000673.1:0-2045 GCA_966250925.1 uncultured Opitutus sp.
TGAGCGGGATGGCGATGGCCACGCAGAGGATCGCGCCGAGCAGGATGAGAATGCGGCTGATCTGCGACCCGCCGCGGGCACGTTCGCGGGCGCGGCGTTTGAAACGGGCCCGGAAGCGGGTGCCGGGAGCGGAGGAGCGAAACTCGTCCCAATGCTGGCGGAGACCGGAGGACATGCAGACTTAGAAAACGAAAATCGCCAACGGTGCGCGGCGCCGGTGCGCGACTCAGAACTTCAGGTGCTTAAGGGTGAGCCCCTTGTTGATGAGTTGATTGAGCGATTCGATGCCGATCTTGAGGTGGTCGGTCACGTAATGTTCGTCCACCTCGGCATCGCTTTCGGCGGTCTTCACTCCCTCGGGCACCATGGGTTGATCGCTGACGAGGAGCAGCACGCCGGTGGTGATCTCGTTGAAAAACCCGGTCATGAAGATGGTGGCCGTTTCCATGTCGATGGCGATGGCGCGGATCTTCTTGAGATACTTTTTGAACTTCGCGTCGTGCTCCCAGACGCGGCGGTTGGTGGTGTAAACGGTGCCGGTCCAGTAGTCGCGGGCGAAGTCGCGGATGGTGGTCGAAATCGCCTTTTGCAGCGCGAACGACGGCAAGGCGGGCACTTCGGGCGGGAAATAGTCGTTGCTGGTGCCATCGCCGCGGATGGCGGCGATGGGCAGAATGAGATCGCCGAGGGCGGCGCGGTGTTTGAGTCCGCCGCATTTGCCGAGAAAGAGCACGGCCTTCGGTTTGATGGCGGTGAGCAGGTCCATCACGGTGGCGGCGGTGGCGCTGCCCATGCCGAAGTTGATGATGGTGATGCGGCCGGCGGTGGCGCTGGGCATGGCCTTGTTGCGGCCCTGGATCGGCACGCGGTGCCAGCGAGCGAACAACTTCACGTAATGCTGAAAATTGGTCAGCAGAATGTGATCGCCGAATTCCGCCAGGGGCACGCCGGTGTAGCGCGGCAGCCAGTTGTCGACGATCTGTTTGCGGGTCTTGAGGCCGGTTTTCTGCGCGCTGGCGGCGGAGGTGCCCGGCGCGGGGGCGGCGGAGGCGGCGGCGGAGGTGACGGGCTTCGGCATGGCGTTCTGGCGATGAAGCTAGTTGCGGGCCGAAGATTGTCGATGCCGCCGCCGGAAAACGTGGCCTGTCGGCGCCGGTCGCATTGAGGTCAATGCGCGTCGGTCGGAAAACGCAGATCGGCCAGCCGGATGATTTGTTCGAAGCGCGTGTCGCCTTGTTTATCGATGCAGGTGACGCGCAGTTCACGGGCGTCGCCTTCACCACGCACATCGATGCGCACGAAGTTTTGGTCGCCGATCAAGGTGCCGGGAATGACGTAGGGATCGTTGACCTTTTCGCTCTGTTCGACGTTCCACGACCCGCTGCTGAAGGGCGATGCAGTGATGTCATACAACCACGGGCCGGTGTCGCCGAGGCGGCGTTTATACATCGCGCTGTGGTGGACGTCGCCGGTGAGGAAGATCACGCCGGAGATTTCGTTTTCGGCGATGAAGTCGATCAATTCCTCGCGTTCGCGGCGGTAGAGCTCGTGTGGTTCGCCGCGCGGTTCGGTCTGCAGCATCTGGTTGCCGGTGGCGATGAAGAGGAATTTGAAGTGGCCGAGTTCCTTGGCGGCGAGGAGCGACTGTTTGAGCCATTCGAGCTGATGGCGGCCCCACTGGGTTTTCTCGGGATGATTGTCCTGATCGAGTCCGGCGGCATCGCGGTAGTAGTGGTTGTCCATCAGGAAGAACGCGGCGTCGCCCCAGTAGAACTTGCTGTAAACGCCGGGGTTGGCGGCTTCGCCGTAGCTGTGGTTGCCCCAATAGGCTTTGAAGATTTCCAAGGCGGTTTCCTTGTATTCGTAGGACCAGTTCGAGTCGTTGGGGCCGTAGTCGTGATCGTCCCAAGTGGCGTAGTGGTGCATGGCGCCGAGCAGTTTCTGCATCTCAGGAATGGCGCGGTCGTGCATGGGCCGATACCAGAGTCCGCTGATCGAATCGTAGTCAGCTTCGCGCCAATACCAGTTGTCGCCGGTCCAGATCA
>CBINJL010000674.1:0-2044 GCA_966250925.1 uncultured Opitutus sp.
TTTGCGATAATAGAACGACCACGTCGGGTTGCCGTGCAGCATGAGCACGGCGCGATCGCCCTGCCCTTCGTCGATAAAACTCATGCGCGCTCCGCGCGGCGTGGTGAATGACGCCGGTCGAAACGGATACTGGGCACGCAGCCAATCGGGCAAAGGTTTGGAGGCAGGCATGATCGTGGTCACCATTCTAGGCCGAGCATCAGGCAGTTGAGTCCGCTGCCGATTCCGAGCAGCGCAATTTTGTCGCCGCGTTGCAGCGCACCGGCATCCGCCGCCTGAGCCAGCGTGGCCGGCAGCGCGACCGAACCGGTGTTGCCGAGCGTTTCGAAGGTGGAAAAATCCTTCGCCAGATCGAGTCGCAGCGCCTCGTAAAGTTTGCGTCGGTGCGTGCTGCCGACCTGATGGCAGATGAAGCGATCAAAGTCGTTCGTCGCCCAACCGATCTCCTTGCGAAAACGCGCCCAGGTTTCCTGCGCCAATGCGATGCCGGCGACGAGCAGCGCCTCGGAATCGGTCTGCATCGCCAACGCGTCCGCGCCGTGCGTGTCGCCCTGGCAAAGCTCGCTGTGGGCGGTCGCGGCCTGAGCGAATCCGCCGACCAGACGATGTCCGTCCGGCGCGAGATCACGATGGCACAGCATGGCGGCAACGGCTCCGGAGCCAATGGTGAGATTGGCGAAGTAAGGTTTGATCTGCTGGCGGTTGAGCGGCTGCTCGAGCAGCGTGCGCAGGGTGTGCTCGACCAGCGGGCCGCCGTTTTCGCCGGATGCGATCAGGGCGCATTCGATCTGGCCGGACTCGATCATCGCCGCCGCGACGGTCATGGCGTTGAGGAAGCCGAGACAGGCGTTGGACACGTCAAATATCTGCGCGGTCGCGGGCAGGCCGATCTTGCGGTGCGCAAACGATGCGGTGGCCGGTTCGAGCATGTCGCGGGAAACCGCGGCATGGACGAAGAGTTGCACGCGATCGGCCGAGAGGTTCGATTTGGCCAACACGGCACGCCCCGCGGCGGCACTGGCGTCGGATGGGCGCGTGCCGGCCGGCCAGACGCGACGCTCGCGAATTCCGGTCATCAGCTCCAGCCGCCCTTCGGGAAGCTTCAGGCGTTCATACAGCGGCGCGAGCCGGCGCTCGACATCGGCCGACGTGAGCACTTCGTCCGGCAATGCGACGGCGAGGGATTCGATGACGACGTTGGAGAAACGCATTTAGGGCGGGTTGGATGCTTTTACAGAAGTAAACTGAGGGAAACGGAGCGGAGCGGCAGGATTTTTTTTACGGTGGAGTGGCTTGGTTTTCCTTTGTTCCCTTCTGTGAAATGCCGGCGTGGGAGGGTCTCTGTTTACCTCTGTTTCCTTCTGTAAAATCAGGACTTGGTGTGGTGATCCGGCCGCATGGCCAGGCGCACGATTTCGGCGTCGTAGAAATTGCTGCCGAGTCCGGCATCGACCACGAGCGTTGCGCCGTTGAAACCGCTGCTGCGCTCGCTGAGCAGAAACAGCGCGGTGTCGGCGACTTCCTGCGTATCCAGGTTCTTCTTACGGAAGGTGAGCTTCTCCGAATAAAGGTAGCTTTCCAGGTAACCGGGAATCCCGGCCGACGCACTGGTCTTGAGCGGCCCGGCACCGACGACGTTGAAGCGCACGCCCGGAGTCGGGTTGAAGGACTTGGCGAGAAAACGGGTGGCGGATTCGAGCGCGGCCTTGATCGGCCCCATGTAGCCGTAGTTGTCGGGCGTGACGGTGAGCGAGGAAATGCCGATCGTCACCACGGATGCGCCGGGCGCGAAGTGCGGCTTGAAGGCGTTGGCGAGCTCGACCAGCGAAAAGGCCGAGATGGCGGTGGCCTGCAGGAAGTCGGCGCGTTTGGTTTCCTCGAATCGCTTGAATCCTTCGCTGTAGTTGGCGAAGGCGATGGAATGGACGAGGCCGTGAATCGGGCCGTGACCGGCGTCAGCGATGGCGGCGGCGAGATTCTGCGCGGCCCCCTCTTCCTCGACGTCGCAAATGAACACTGGCTTGTCGCCGAGCAGCTTGGCGAG
>CBINJL010000675.1:0-2042 GCA_966250925.1 uncultured Opitutus sp.
CCACTCACGCCACGCCACACCGCATCGCATCGCCGCCCCATCCGCGCCGCCCCGCAATTCGCTTGCCACCCGGCGCCCCGCCGCCCCACCTGCCGCGCTGGCGTGCCCGTTTGTCACGTATTACGTGACAAACGGACATAAGTTGTTTTTTTAAAGTTTTTTACGATTTCGATTTATAGCGGAAAATCTGGGGTGAGTTTGCCCTTGCGGGTGGCGCGGGGGTGGGTGGACTGGACCGCTTTTTACATGATGGAAAACAGCTCCCCGAGCGCCGCCGCTGCGCCCAACCCCGACCATGTTCTGCAACTCGCCGACGAGCTGGCCCTGCCCGTCGCCCAGATCGCCGCCACGGCGCAGTTGCTGGCCGAGGGCGCCACGGTGCCGTTTATCGCCCGCTATCGCAAGGAAGTCACCGGCTCGCTCGACGAGGTTGCCATCACCACCATCCGCGACCGGCTCGAAGCCCTGCGGGCAATCGATGAGCGCCGCGCCTCCATCCTTTCCGGGCTCAAGGAACGCGGGCTGCTCACGCCGGAGCTCGAAAAGGCGCTCAACGCTGCCGCCACCCTCACTCAGCTGGAGGACATTTACCTGCCGTTTCGCCCCAAGAAGCGCACCCGCGCCACCATCGCGCGCGAGCTCGGGCTCGAGCCGCTGGCCGAACAGATCTGGACGCAGGCCGCCGACTTCGATCCGGCCGCCGCCGCCGCGCCGTTTGTCGGCAACAGCGTCACCCACGAGACCAAGACCAACACGCTCGAAACCATCGACGACGTGCTGGCCGGCGCCCGCGATATCCTCGCCGAGCGCATCAGCGACGACGCCACCGCCCGCGAAAAACTGCGCGCGCTCTACCGCGAGCAGGCCACCGTTTCCACCAAGGTGCTCTTCGGCAAGGAAGAGGCCGGCGCGAAGTTCAAAGACTATTTCGAATGGTCCGAGTCGCTCGCCCAGGCGCCGTCGCATCGCGTGCTCGCCATGCGTCGCGGTGAGAAGGAAGGTTTCCTGCTGATGCGCGTGCAGTTGACCGACGAGGAGCTCGCCTTCGCCGAACTCGACCGTCTCTACCGCACTGGCGGCGCCACCAACGCCGCCTCGCAACAGGTCCATCTCGCCGCCGTCGACGCCGCCAAACGCCTGCTTTTTCCGGCCATGGAAACGGAGATGCGCCTCGACACCAAGAAGCGCGCCGACGCCGAGGCGATCAAGGTCTTCGCCGAGAACCTGCGCGAGTTGCTGCTCGCCTCGCCGCTCGGTCAACGCGCCGTCATGGCGATCGACCCGGGCTTCCGCACCGGCTGCAAAACCGTGTTGCTCGACGCCCAGGGCAAGCTGCTCCACCACGACGTGATTTTCCCGGATCGCCACACCGTCGAGGCGACCGAGAAGGTGCGCGGCTTCATCGACTTTTTCAAAGTCCAGGCCATCGCCATCGGCAACGGCACCGCCGGTCGCGAGACGGAGGCGTTCATCCGCGGCCTCAAGTTGCCCGCCTCCATTCCGGTCGTGCTGGTCAACGAATCCGGCGCGTCGATTTACTCCGCGTCCGACGTCGCCCGCGAAGAATTTCCCGACCACGACATCACCGTGCGCGGCGCGGTTTCGATCGGCCGTCGCCTGATGGATCCGCTGGCGGAGTTGGTCAAACTCGACCCTAAGTCGATCGGCGTCGGCCAATACCAGCATGATGTCGATCAGAGCGCGCTGCGCCGTTCGCTCGACGACACCGTAGTCAGTTCGGTGAACCGCGTCGGCGTCGAGCTCAACACCGCGTCGAAGCAGTTGCTCGCCTATGTTTCAGGCCTCAACAGCAGCACCGCCGCCGCCATCGTGGCGCGCCGCGACGCCAATGGTCCGTTCAAATCCCGCGCCGAGTTGCTCGACGTGCCGCGGCTCGGGCCGAAGGCCTTTGAACAGGCCGCCGGCTTCCTCCGCATCCGCGACAGCGCGCATCCGCTCGATTCCTCCGCGGTGCACCCCGAACGCTACGCGCTGGTCGAGCGCATGGCCGCCGATCTCGGCGTGACCGTGGCGGACTTGAT
>CBINJL010000676.1:0-2041 GCA_966250925.1 uncultured Opitutus sp.
GCGTACTACGTGCCTGTCCGAGCTCCCGAAGGAGAGCCGACGATCGATGCGAACGAAACGGGGACGGATGATTTGCGTAACGAAATTTCGGATACGAAGATGCCACCGCAGTTTCGATCGCGGGAGTCAGCAGACGCGCAATCGGCGCCGGATGATTTTCTCGATGGCATCGCCGCGGCAGGTGCGGAGCTGATGCAGGCTGAGTTGGTCGATCCGCAGTCGATGTTGTTGCCGGCAGCAGCGAAGGTCGATGCGGTGCCGACGGCGGCGCGAGTCGAGACGGAGGCGGAGTTGCGGCGCGAGGCGATTGCGGCGATTTGCGCCGGTGTCGCCACGGCGGAAGGCGTGGAGGATGCGCGCGCGGTGCTGGCGACGCTGCGGGAGCCGCTGGATCGCGAGCCGGCGGCGATGGTGGCGGAAGTGTTGGTGGCGTTGTGGGCGCAGGAGCCGGTGGAGGCGTATCGTTATCTGAAGCGTTTGGAGGGCGACTGGCTGGACACGCCGCTGTTTGTCGGACCGGTTGCGTTGTTGCGCGGCGTGGTGGCGGGCGAAATGGAAGCAGAAGAAACGATGCGCGCCGCCTGGCAGGACGCGCTTATGGTTTGCGAGCGTCGCCTGGCGGACGATCCCGCCGCGGCGGATGCGATGATCGCGCTGGCGCAGGTGCAGGCGTTGGTCGGCGACACGGCGGCGGCGGAAGCGGCGTTGCGGCGTTACGACGATTCGGTGTCGGGGCGCGAGGCGGCGCCGGAACGAGAGCGGGTCATCGTGTGGACGGTGCTGGGGTATTATGACGAGGAGATCGATGTGATCGTGGCGCGGTTTCGCGAACGCGTGGGCGAATGGGCGGGGCTCTACAACTGGCTGCGTTACGATCCACGGTTGAAAGCGTGGCGGCACGAACGCGAGTCGCTTGAAAAACCGGCCGAAGGGAATAACGCAGAAGGGTGAACGCTCTGAATTTTCCGATGATGTCTGACCGCCTGCGCACCGTGACTCTTTCGCTGCTGATCGCCCTGACCGCGATGCTGGCGACCGGACGGGCGGAAACGGTGGAGGCGTTTGAGCAGCGCTTGGGCGAAGCCGTGGCGGGCGATCAGATCACGGTGGTGCACTTGTGGGCGACGTGGTGCCCGAATTGCTGGCGCGAACACGACAACGACGGCTGGAAACGTTTCATCGCAGCGAATCCGGAAGTGAAGGTGATCTTTGTGTCGGTGTGGGGCAGCAAGGAGGACGACGCGGCGGAGCTGGCGAAGTATGATCTGGGCCCGCAGCAAAATTTCGAAATCTGGCGTCATCCCAATCAATCGCGTCGCGGAGCCGAGCGCATGACGACGTTGCTGGGGCAAAAGGCCACGTGGATTCCAACCACCTGGGTCTATCGCGGCGGCACGCTGCGTTATGCGATCAACTACGGTGAAGTGCGTTTCGAGATGCTGCAGCAGATGGTTGAGGACAGCCGGCCGAACCAGTGGTGAAACGGCACGAAAAAAGGCGCCCGCGGTCGGGCGCCTTTTTGTTTCCCGGAAAGGGAGCGAATCGGAGGCGGCTCAGCCGAGCATGTCGACCACCATGGCGCGTTCGTCGACGAGCTCCTTGTTGGTGGCGGCGATCTTTTGCTGGGAGAAGGCGTCGGACAGGTCGAGGTCGGTGATGACCTCGTAGGAGCCCGGCGTGGTGGTGCGCACCGGCATGCCGGCCCAGATGTTGGGATCGAAACCGTAGGCGCCCTCGGACTTGACGGCGATGGAATGCACGGCGCCCGGAGTGACGAGCGAACGCACATGATCAACCAACGCGTTGGCGGCGGAAGCGGCGGAAGAGAGGCCGCGGGCGGCGATGATGGCGGCGCCGCGTTTACCGACGGTTTCGCAGAACGGACCCTCGAGCCAGGCCTGGTCGGAGATAACGTCGGTGGCGGGTTTGCCGGAGATGGTGGCGTGCTTGAACGCCGGATACATCGTCGGGCTGTGGTTGCCCCAGATGAAGATGTTTTCCACCGCGGTCAGGTCGACGCCGGCCTTTTTGGCGAGCTGGG
>CBINJL010000677.1:0-2035 GCA_966250925.1 uncultured Opitutus sp.
CGACCTGCGAGGTGTGGGTCAGCACAATCAGTCACGTAGTCTATCGGGTTACGCGCGACTCGCCCGCAACTCCGTGGTCGGCCGCGACCGCAACGCACTTCACCACCGCCGATGGACTGCCGGAAGAACACGGCGTGATATTTCTGTGGGCCACGTCGTTCGGCATCCTCTTCGACACCGCCAAGGGCATTTATCGCCATGACGCCGAGACGGGTCGATTCGCCGCCGCCGCCGAGCTGACCGCCTTCACGGATCATGACATCATTCTGAATCCGATTGCCCCCGGAGCCCCGGGGGAAATCTGGACCAACGGCCTCGGCACCGATTATCGCACCAAGGAAGTGCCGTTTCCCGTGCTGCGCTTGCGACGTGAAACCGACGGCACGTTCGCGGCCACGCCGGCTCCGCGTTCGGTGCACGAACAGATGGGCGGCTCCGGCGCCCGTCGTTTCCTCTGGGAGCGCGGTGACACTGCGACCGATGCCGGCGTGCTCTGGGCCATCGGCGAACTCGGCTTGGTGCGCATCGATCTCGCCGCCTACACCGAACAACCGCCGCTGCCGGCCCCGTTGATCCGTTCGGTCCAGGCGGAAGGACGCACGTTGGCATTTCCCTCAACCGCCCCCGGTAAGCTGCAACTCGGATTCAGCCGCGAGCCGATCATCGTGCGTTTCGCTTCAGGGCTGTTCGGCAATCCCGCCTTCGAACGTTTTCAAACCCGCTTGGTCGGCTTCAACGCCGCCTGGTCCCAAGCCACGACACAAAACGAAGTCTCCTTCACCAATCTCGAAGGCGGGCCGTTTCGTTTCGAAGTGCGTAACATCGACCCGCACGGCCGCCCCGGTCCCGTGCGTTCCTTCACGTTCGCGGTCGAACCACCTTGGCACCGCAGCACGCTCGCGCGCACCGGCTACGTGCTGCTCGGCGCTTTCGCCGTGTTCGGTTTGGTGCGGTGGCGGACAGCGCGTCTGCAACACGAGCAGCATCGACTTGAAAGCGTGGTGTCCGAACGCACCGCCGAACTGGCCGTGGCCAAGGAGGACGCCGAATCAGCCAACCGCGCCAAATCCGCCTTTCTGGCCAACATGAGCCACGAGCTGCGCACTCCCCTCAATGGCGTCATCGGCTACGCGCAGATTCTGCAACGCAATCCCGGACTCGACGAGCGTTCCCGCGAACAAGTCCGCATCGTCGCCTCTTCCGGCGAACACCTGTTGCAGATGATCAACGAGGTGCTCGACTTTTCCAAAATCGAAGCGGGTAAACTCGATCTGCGTCTCGCTCCGTTTCCACTCACCGCGCTATTGCGCGATGTCGCCGCCGCGGCCGCCACTCGCGCGAAGGCCAAACAACTCGACTTCCGGCTCGATGCCGATCCGGCACTGCCGCTACACGTCGTGGGCGACGCCCAGAAACTCCGCCAAGTGCTCGACAATCTGCTGGGCAACGCGATCAAGTTCACCACCCGCGGCAACGTCACGCTCGCCGCTTGCATCGAGCCTGATTCCGCCCGTATCCGATTTTCGGTGACAGACACCGGCGTCGGTTTGAGCGAATCCGATCGCCTGCGGCTGTTCGAGCCCTTCGCCCAGGCCGTCGATGCCCGCCCGCCGGAACCCGGCACCGGACT
Source organism: uncultured Opitutus sp. (assembly GCA_966250925.1). Classification (GTDB taxonomy): domain Bacteria; phylum Verrucomicrobiota; class Verrucomicrobiia; order Opitutales; family Opitutaceae; genus Actomonas. Next base: position 1,631 of record CBINJL010000677.1, read on the forward strand.
GGGACTCGCCATCAGCCGCCGTCTCGTCGAGCTGATGGATGGCGAACTGCAGGTCGACAGCACGCCGGGCCGCGGCAGCACCTTTGCCTTTGCCGTGCCGCTGGAAGTGCTCGCGCTGGACGCTGCTCCGGCCAGCGCTCCTGCGCGGCCCATCGTCGGTTACGACGGTCCGCGCCGCCGCGTGGCCGTTGTCGATGATGTCGCCGTCAATCGCAGCCTGTTGACCGACCTGCTCCAGCCGTTGGGGTTCGTCGTCACCGGCTGGGCCGACCCGCGCGAAGCACTCGACGCCATCGTCGCCGATCCGCCCGATCTGGTGATCCTTGACCTGCGCATGCCCGGGATCGACGGCATCGAGCTGGCCCGGCGTATCCGCGCCGCGGATATCCGTCAGCCGCGCCTCGT
>CBINJL010000678.1:0-2032 GCA_966250925.1 uncultured Opitutus sp.
CTGATAATCGAGCGCCTGCACCGCGATCATGCCCTGGCGATGGCAAAGATCGGCGGCGATGACCGCGGACTGCGCCAGCACCATGAACACCGGCTCCATGCGGATCGAACCAAACGCGATGTGCGACGCGCTCACCGCCACCGGCACAAACAGGTTCTCCGCTTCACCGCGGCGCGGCACGATTGCGCGGTAGCTGATTCCGTAAGGCCGCGGCAACTTGATCTGCACGTCCCCCTCGTTGAGCACCATGCCCGCATGCACGATCCGGCGGCATTGATGCGAATCCATCTGGTAAGCACCGAGGCCCACAATGTCGTCAACAGTCGCCCGCGACAGACAATGGGCCTCCGTCATCACCGCATCGGCCACCATCCGACGGCCTTCGCGAATGTAGAGTTGATGCGGCCAATGGCCGGTCGTGGGAAATTCGTCACCGGCCAGCCCCCAAGTAGCGTAGGCGCGCCGGACTCCCGCAGGAACCGATTCGTCATTGGCCAGAAACCAGAGGTAGCCCTGCTGGTAGTTCACGTGACGTTGGAAAATCTGTTCGCGCTCGGTGTAGCTTCCGCCGGGCCAACCCCAGTTCGCCCCGATGAAATCCGTCGAGACAGCCCCGTGGTTGTTGGTGTCCGTCTTGTTTCCACGGATACGATCGAACTTCCGAAAAACTTCATTCCACCCCGTCGCCAGATAGCGGGCCAGCAGTTCGTAATTGTCGCGATCAAAGCCGGCGGGCTTCGCGAAGGGAACCCGCTTCGCTGGGTCCTGGGTCAGGCACATCCGAAAGTTATAGGCCTGCACACGATGGTCTCCGGCGCCCGGAATGAATCGATCGTCGGGGTCGACGCCGGGCAGCAGGCCGCTACCCGGATCGCCACTGATGCGATAGGGATCAACGGGAGCGGCAAACTGGTGCGACGAGTGGATCTGCTGCCCGTTGAACTTCTCCCCGTAAACCGCCCCGCCTTCGCGACCGATGATGTGGCTGACACCCGCCGCGGCCATCAGATCGCCCTCATAGGAACAGTCCACAAAGTAGTCGGCCCGCACGCGCAGGCCGCTGGTGGTCACCATTTCTGTGATACGCTCGCCACGCTTTGTGACCGCCTCAACATAGTGCCCGTGCTGCACGGTCACGCCTGCTTCGTGGAGCCAATTCTCCAGCGTTCCCTCCGCTACGTGCGGTTCGAAACACCATTCCTCCTCGACGCCGTAGTGCGCACCGATGCTGGCATAGAACCGCCGCGCGAGTCCGCCGATCGCATCGCGGTTGCCCAGGTCGGTAAACCCCAGTCCCCCGCTGGTGAGTCCGCCGACTTGGGCGGCCGGATTCAACAACACGACCGAAAGACCGCGACGAGCCGCTTCCACCGCCGCGACCACGCCGGCGGCATTCGCGGTGTAGATACAAAGATTGGCCTCCAGCGGCAATAGTCCGGGCTCCGGCCTCGCCGGTTGGTAATAAGTGGCTGCGTTCATGGAAAACTTTCAGGCAGCGACCGCAACCGGCGGCAGTCCGATGGCGCTGCGCAAGGTGGGAAGCATCAGCTGCTCGTAGCCTGCGGGCGTAGGATGCAGGCCATCCGGCACGAGGCGCCGAAATGCCGGTTTATCGCGCGTCAAAAGCGCGGCCCAGGCAGGTGAATGGTCCACGAGCGTCAGTTGCCGGCGCCGCGCCACTTCGCGCCAGCGGGCCTCGTATTCCGGCAACGCAGGCCGATGGCCATCATGCCCTGCCGGCCGATCGATCGCCGGATTCATGAGCTGCAGCACAGGCACAGCGGTGGGCTGCACGGCCTGCAGCAAATCCAGCATCGTCTCAAGATTCGCCGACGACTCCTCCGGCGGCAGTGTAAAACGCGCGACCGCGTCGTTGATGGCAAATTCGATGAAAACCAGCGACGGCCGGTGCGCGATCACGCGATCGCCAAAGTGTTCGCGTCCCCAGCGTGACTCGCGTCCGCCTTCGGCAGTATTGAACCACTGCAACCCGGGATTAAGCGCCTGCATCTCCGCTCCGATCACTTCGGCC
>CBINJL010000679.1:0-2019 GCA_966250925.1 uncultured Opitutus sp.
GACCACACCGGAAGCCACGTAGTCGGCCCACTCCTCGCTGTAGAGGTAGTCGGTCGCTTCGTGCTGATCGCCGAAGAACACCCAGTTGCGACCGCTGGCCTTGTCGGCCGCGCGCTCCTGCACAAAGGCACGGAACGGTGCAATACCGGTGCCGGGACCGACCATGATGACGTCCTTGTCGGCGTGATCTTCGGGCAGACCGAAGTGCGAACTGGAAACGAAAACCGGCACCGCCGTGTCGTTGGTCACGACGCGATCGGCCATGAAGGTCGAGCACACGCCGACGCGGTCGCGGCCATTGGTTTCGTAGCGCACGATCGCAACCGTGAGGTGCACGCCCTGCGGCGAGAACTTCGGCGAAGACGCGATCGAATACAGGCGCGGCATCAGCTTGCGCATGTGGTCGACCAGCTCCTGCGGGCTGAGTCGGGCGCTCGGAAACTCCTCCAAACTGTCGATGTAGTGACGCTGCTCCAACCAGACCTTGAGCGCGTCCTTGTTGTCCGCCGCGAGCAGTTGCTCGAGCTTCGCCTTTTCGCCGGCATCAGTCGCCTTCTCCGCCAGCGTGGTGAGAATTTTCTGCGTCGGCGAGGCCAGCGCCAGACGCGCGGTCAACGCTTCGTGCAGCGTGATCGGCGTTTCCAGCTTCAGCATCGCCGGCGAAACCAATTCATCACCCGACGCGCGGATCGCTTCGAGGATCTCCGCAACCTCCGCCGGCTGATTGGTCGGAAACACGCCGAGCGAATCGCCGGCCGTGTAGGAAAGTCCGCTGCCGTTGATATCGACGACGAAATGACGCGTTTCCTTGGCGGAACCCGGCTTGTTGAGGACCCGGTTCTCTACGATCTTCGCCGGGAACGGATTGGTCTTGGAGTATTCGGAAGGAGCAGCGGGAGCGGACATAAGCGGGTCAGTTGAGCAAAGCCGGCCGAATGCGCGCAAGCCTTTGTTTATTTCCTCCACAGCGGGTTTCGTGCCCAATGGTCGGAGGCGGGCTTGCCAGTCGCCACCAATTGAAACCAACTGCGCACATCATGGATGCTGAATCGATCCGCCTGCAAAAATATCTCGCCGACGCCGGCCTGTGCTCCCGGCGCGCCGCCGAGGCGCTGATCGAGGCCGGGGAAGTCACGGTCAATGGCAAGACCGCCACGCTCGGCCAGCGCATCACGCCCGGCAAGGACGAGGTCCGCGTGGAAGGCAGCCGCATAAAACCTCCCCGCGACGAACACCTTACGGTCGCCGTGCACAAACCCCGCGGCCTGATCTGCTCCAACGACGATCCGCACAACCCCGCCACGATTTTCGATCTATTGCCGCCGCAATTGGCCGCCCGCCGTTTCTTTTGCGCCGGTCGACTCGACAAGGATTCCGAAGGGCTCGTCATTCTCACCACCGACGGCGATCTCGCCAATCGTCTCATGCACCCGCGCAACCTGATCGTGAAACGCTATCAGGTGAAATTGGAAACTCCTTTCCCGAAGGCGCGTCTGAGCCGCCTCATCAAGGGCGTGAAAATGGAAGATGAATGGTTCAAAGTGGAACGTGCAGCCTTGGTGAATCCGCGCAACGACGCCTCCGCCGATCTCGACGTCTGGATGCATCATGGCAAAAAACGCGAAATCCGGCAGCTTTTCCTCGCGCTCGGTTTTCCCGTCAAACGCCTCCGCCGCTACCAAATCGGCGCCCTGCCTCTGCGGGGAATCCCGTTGCGTGCGGTGAAGCAACTTTCTACCAAGGAAATCAAATTGCTGTTTCAAGCGCCCGACGCGCCCCTGCCCGGCCACCGGGCGGCCGTGCTCCGCAAATCCCGCCCTGCGACTCAATCATGACCGTTCTTCGTTTTCTCCGCCTTGGCCTGCTGGCCGCACTCGCCTCCGCCGCCGCGTCGGCCCAGACTGCACCGCGCGCGACCGCCGTCCACGCCGCCCCGGATGCCAACGCCGCCGTGCTGCGCCTGATCAAGACCGGCGAACCGTTGCCTCAGGATCTGTTCGAAAAAATGAGGCGTGCTAA
>CBINJL010000680.1:0-2010 GCA_966250925.1 uncultured Opitutus sp.
CCGACCGAAGGCAGCGCCCCGCGACCGGGCTTCGACGAGTGGCGCGAGTTGATGGCGTTCTCCACCGAAAACACCCGTCGTCTCGACACCGCCCAGCGCGAGCTCGATCAAAAGCTCCAAACGCTCGGCGCCAAAATCGCGGCCACCGAGAACCAACTCAACGAAGCGCGCGGGCGCCTGCCCGGCCGCCGCGCCGTCAAGGAAGTCACCGTTCGCCTCGTCGCCACCACCGCCGGTGCCGGCTCACTCACCCTCAGCTACACCGTGCCCGGCGCGCACTGGACGCCGGTTTACAACGCGCGTCTCGATTCCAACACCCGCCAGGTCGCCTTCGATTATCAGGCCCAGGTCGTCAACCGCACCGGCGAGCCGTGGCATGACGTCGCGCTCACCCTCTCCACCGCCCGTCCTTCCGCCGGTGGCGCCGCCCCGGAAGCGTTGCCTTGGGTCGTGCAGGAGATGCAGCGAGATCAATTTGAGCTGAGCTCCTTCAAAGTCAGCGCCGCCCGCGGCATGGCCGATTCGGCCGTCATGCCCCTGTCCGCGCCCGCCGCCGACATGGCCGTCGCCGAAGCCACCGTCGAAACCGGACTCACCGCCGCCAATTTCAGGATCGCCGCCCCGGCCACCATCCCGGCCGACGGCACCCAGCAAAAAGTCACCATCACCACGCTTACCCTTCCGGCCGCGCTGCGCCACGACACCACGCCGAAATACGTGCCGTCCGCCTTCCTGACTGCCGACGTTACCAACGACTCCGCGTTTCCCTTCCTCGCCGGCCAGCTCGCCGCTTTCGTCGACGGCGCCTTCATTGCCAACAGCCACCTCGAACAAACGATGCCCGGCGCCCAGTTCGATCTCGCTCTCGGCGTCGATGACGGCGTCGAAATCGAACGCACCATCGTCAACCGCTTCGTCGAAAAAACCGGTTTCACCAACAGCGGCCGCAAGGTCACCTACCACGTGAAACTGGAGCTCACCAATCACAAGGGCGGTCCTGTTTCGCTCAAGCTCGCCGAACCGCTGCCGGTCAGCCGTCACGAAAAGATCGTGGTCAAACTCCTCACGCCGACCGACCGCGAAATCGGCACCGGCGACGACACCACCAAGGCGTTCCACCGCGACGACGAAGGCATCCTGACCTGGACCGGCACGCTCGCCGCCGGCGCCAGCCGCACCCTCGAACTCAAGTTCAGCATCGAGCACCCGGCCGACATGGAAGTCTCCGGCGTGGAGTGACGCCGCGTCACCCGCCCGCCGCCGGCTCCAGTTCCGTTTCCACGCCGCCCGCTTCGCCCGCCGAAGCGGGCGGTCGCACACTCGGTCCTTCCTGCCAAAGCGCTTCGAGAAATGTGCGGGTGGGACGCTCCGGCGGACCAAACATGCCGCAGAGCACCTGGCCCGCCACCATCTCCAACGCCCGGGCGCCGATGACCTGCGGCTGCTGATCCAGACACGCACAGGGCCGCAGACAATCGACCCGATTGAGGAGAACGAATCCGGTTTCCGCTCCGGATGATTCCGCTTCGATCCAATCCTGCACCTCCGCCGTGTGGGTGATCACGACATCGGGCCGCTGGGCGCGGAACCAGCGCAAAAACTCCTCCCGTGTCGGCGCCTCCGGCGTGACCGCCACTTCCACCCGTTCCACCCCGCGGTTGACTTCGCGAAACGCCTCGAACGCCGCCCGCTGGCGATGCTGGATGCGCACGCTGCGCTGCTGTTCCAGAATGTATCCAGGCCGTTGATACCCGCGGGACTTCAACCGCCCCAGCAGACGATACATCGAGGAATAGTGATCCACGCACACGACGTGGAGCGCCGGCTGCGAAGTCACGTAGTCGGTGTAGATTCCGGCCAGTCGTTTCCAATCCAGTTCGCGCACATCCGGCTGATACCAGCTCGGCAAAATCATCACCCCGTGAATGCCCCGCGCCCGCAGCACGCCGTCGAGGCGGCGCAGCGGCAGCTCCGTCCAGCCCGCCACAAAGGTTTCGATCTCGAACCCCA
>CBINJL010000681.1:0-2004 GCA_966250925.1 uncultured Opitutus sp.
GGCACCCGCGAACTCGGCGCCAATGTCACTGCCGGCTACTTCGCCCAGAACCGCGCCGACAACCTGCGTCTCGATGCCACCGTGTTGGAAAACATGATGGATCTGCGCACGGCCGAAAACGATCTCACCGAGCAACAGGCCCGCGCGCTGCTCGGCGCGTTTCTCTTCCGCAAGGACGACGTGTTCAAAAAAGTCTCCGTCCTCTCCGGCGGCGAAAAATCACGTCTCGCCCTCGCCCGACTGCTCATCAATCCGCCCAACCTGCTGTTGATGGACGAGCCCACGACGCACCTCGACATCCCGTCGATCGATGCGCTCATCAACGCGCTCAAGGAATTCAACGGCACGCTCATCTTCATCAGCCACGACGTGTATTTCATCCGCCAGCTCGCGGAAACCGTGCTCCACGTCCACAGCGGCCGCCTCACCCGCTACGCCGGCAACTACGATTATTACCTGGAAAAATCCCGCGCCACCGGCGAACGCGAGGCGTTGACCGCCGGCTTCACCCAGGGTCGACCGGAGCAGCAGAAATCCGCCGCCAAGCCGGACAAGGAAAAAGCCAAACCCGACGCCGCCGCGCAAAAGGAACGCCAGAAACAGATCCGCGATCTGCGCAGTGAAGTCGGTAAACTGGAGCAGGCCGTGGTCGATCTCGAAGCCAAACAGGCCGAGCTCAACGCCGCGCTGGAAGACCCCGCCACTTACGAGGAAGCCGGCAAGGCCCAGCACCTCAACCGCGAGCTCACCGCCCTCTCCGACCAGCTCCACGCCGCCAACACCGACTGGGAACGCGCCACCGAACGCCTCCTCGCCCTCGAAGCCGAGGGCGAGTGATACCAACGGCCTTAAGAATAGTATTACACCAAGGTCGCAAAGACCGCAAAGGCCCGTGATCTCGCGGCTTCGCGATCTTGGCGTTCTTGGTGTGAAATTCAGCTGATCGCGATTCCGCGATTCCCTGAAACGCCTGAGTTACTGCGCGGCTTTCACGCGGTCCCAGGCGGCGTTGTATTTGGCCAGGTCTGCGCCGAGTTCGAGCGTCTGCTCGCCCTTGGCCAGCAACTCTTCGGGGATGAACACCACGGGGTTGGCCTTGATCTCGTCACTGAGAAGTGGATACGCCGCCTTGTTCGGACAGAGGTAGTAGTTGAACTCGATGTTGCGCGCCGCGACTTCCGGCGAGTGCATGTAGTTGATGAACTTCTCCGCCAGCGCGAGATTGTCGCTGCCGGCCGGGATCGCCATCGTGTCCTCCCACATCGGGAATCCTTCCTTGGGAAGCGCGAAGACGATGTTCTCGTCCTCGTTTTCGTCGATCACCTGTTGGATGTCGCCCCCCCAGGCCTGCACGACGTGAAACTCCTTCGAGGCGATGCCGGCCTTGAACGCTTCCGATTCGAAGCGGGCGAGGTTCTTCTTCCACGAAATCGCCAAATCCGCCGCGGCGGCAATCTGCGCCTCGTCGGTGGTGTTCATGCTGTGACCGAGCGTGAGCAGCGCGGCGCCGAGCACTTCGCGCGGATCGTCGAGCATGGTCATGCGGCCGGCGAGATCGGCGCGACCAAACATCGTCCACGACGCCTCGAAATCCTTCACCTCGTCCTGGCGGTAGGCGATGCCGGTGCTGCCGGTCATGTAGGGCACGGAATAGTCCATCTGCTTGTCGATCGACACCTGACGCAGAAAGGTCGGGTCGAGGTTTTTGAGATTCGGGATGTTGGCGTGATTGATCTTCTGCAGCAGCCCGTCGGCCACCATCAGGCTCACGACATAGCTGGAGGGAAACACCACATCGTAGCCGGTCGCACCACCCTTGAGCTTCGCGTGCAGGACTTCATTGGAGTCGTAGTTGTCGATGATGACGTCGCAGTTGTTGGCCGCCTCGAATTCCTCGATGATGCCTTCAGCAAGGTAATCGCTCCAGATGTAGACGTGGAGGACGTCCTTCTTCGGTCCGCAACCGAGCGTGGCGAACAACAGACCGGAGACGGCGGCGACCTG
>CBINJL010000682.1:0-2001 GCA_966250925.1 uncultured Opitutus sp.
GGCCGTCGACCTCGCGCACGCGTTTCACGATGTCCTGCAACACCTCCGTCACCTTGCCGGAAAAACTCACGCCCTGCGCACTGCGTTGAGTGGCGTCGGCGATCTTGGTCGCGGTGTCGCGTGCTGCCTCCGCCGAACGATGCGCCAGCGAACGCACCTCGTCCGCGACGACAGCAAACCCAGCGCCGGCCTCCCCCGCCCGCGCCGCCTCCACCGCCGCATTGAGCGCGAGGATGTTGGTTTGAAACGCGATTTCGTCGATCGTCTTGATGATGCGCCCGATCTCTTCCGAGGACTGCTGGATCGCGCCCATCGCGGTCTGCAGCCGATCCATTTCCACCACGCCGGTCTCCGCTGAGGTGCGCGCCTGATTGGCCGCGTGTTTGCTCGCGTCGGCATTCTCGCTGTTGCGCTTGGTCATGCTGACCAACTCTTCCAGCGACGAACTGACTTCCTCCAACGAGGCCGCCTGTTCGCTCGCGCCTTCGGCCAGCGTTTGACTGGAGCCCGAGACCTGCGTGGCCGCCGTCGCGACCTGCGCCGCGCCCTGGCTCAACGCCCGCGTGATGCGCGTCAGATGCGCGTTGATCGAACGCACCACCCAACCGCCGGCGCCCACCGCCGCCATCAGCAGAACGATCGCACCGATCAACGTGCCGTAGGCGAGATTACGCATGCCACTGGAGCTGGAGTTCGCATAGTCGCGCGTGCGTCGCATCGAGACCGCCATGACATCCTGCACGGTGTGTTCGATCACCTCTGCACTGGCGACACGCTCGGCGCTCAGGGCCTCGGATTCTTCCAAGAGCGTGATCACGCGCCCGATGGAGGCGCCGTAGCCCGCTTCCGCCGTCCGCAACACCGCGAGGGCCTGCTTGTCCTGTTCCAACCGCGTGACTTTCGCCAACGCATCGCAGTGATGCTCGATCAATTCAAACAACGCCGCGGTCTGGCGAATCGTGGCCACGTCCCGCAACGCCTGGCCTTTGAAGTTGGCCACGCGGATCTCGTTGCCCATGATCAGAATTTCCTCGGACGTCTTCAGCTTCCAATGCCGTTCACGCAAGGCGTCGACCGACGCACCGTCGGCGATCTCGCGTTCGAGCGACGCGTTCTGACTGGCGACATACTCTGTAGCCGTCTTCACAAACCGCGCCGCATCCGTATCCAACGCCGCTCGCACCGCGGCCAGCGCCTGCATGTTGCGTTCGGTCTTGTCCACACTCGCCGCGTAGGCGTCGAGCGCCGGCCGCGCGGTCGCGATGCCTTCGGCGAGTGCGACCAGTTCGGCATGCTCCGCCACCAAGGCCGAGGCTTCGGTAAAGTCTCGCTGGAGATTCGCCAGCTCGTGACGCGCATCAGCAAGCGCCGCTTCGTCTCCCGTGAATCCATAGGTGCGCATCGCCAGATCCATCCGCATCTCGTGGCCTTCGAGTTTGGCCGCGATGTCCACCTGCGGCACCACGGCTCCGGCCAGAAAGTCCGCGCCATCCGCGGAATGAAACATCCGCAACACCGCCACCGCACCAAAGACTCCGCACAAGACAAGCAGCAGCGCAAAACCGTAGGTGACACGCCGGGCAATAGTGACCGTTTTCGGGGACGACATAAAATGAGGTTGGTTTGCATCCGCATTCGTCACGTTCGGCAGGGAATGAAATGTCGGAGTGAAATTTCTTTCCTTCGTAACCAGTCTGCCATCCGCGCCAACAACACCGTCCGGGCCATGTGCGGGAGTGATGATCACGCAGATTCACACAACGGGGTGAATACGGCGCGGGATTGTCTCCCGTCGCGCCTCCGGGCTACGTTGCGTCCATGCCCCACTTCATTTTCGGACTCCCACGCATCGCGCTGGCGTGGTTGATCGGCCTATTGCTGGTCGCCGGTTTAATCGCTCTGGCGTTGAAGGGGATACCGAAAGCCACCCATTTTTTGATGAGTTTTTTAGCCGTTCAATGCATTCTGAACTCCTTCTACGATTTGATCACCCTGATCTAT
>CBINJL010000683.1:0-2000 GCA_966250925.1 uncultured Opitutus sp.
CTATTTCCCGCGACTGACGGTGCGCCACACGAACGCGGAGCAAGCGGGGCAGATTTATCTGCCGTTTGTGAACACTACCCTCGCGATACTCACGATCGCGGTGGTGTTGTACTTTCAAACCGTGGCCCAGCTCATCACGGCGTATGGCGTCGCCGTGACCGGCACCATGGCGGTCACGACCCTCGCCTTCTACCGCGTCGCCCGCAACCGCTGGCACTGGCCCCGTTGGCGGGCGCTGCCGTTGTGCACGATGTTTTTCATCTTCGACATGGCGTTTTTCGCATCGAACGCCCACAAATTCTTCGAAGGTGGATGGCTGCCCTTCGCGATTGCGCTGGTGGTGCTGGCAGTGATGCACACCTGGAAGACGGGCCGCGCGGAAATCTATCAACGCGTTTATGGCAACAACGTCACCGAGGCCGAGCTCACCAGTATCGCCCGCAGCAAACATGTGACGCGGGTCGGCGGCGCCGGCGTGTTCATGGTCGGTTCAGCCACGGGAACGCCCATCGCGCTGCTGCATCACGTCAAAGCCAACCGCTGCCTGCATCAAACCGTCGTATTGCTGAGCATCGTGACCGAAGAAGTGCCTTCGGTGCCGGGTGATGAGCAGCTCACGATTTACGAAATCGGCGAGGGCATTTGGCGTGCGGTCGGCCACTATGGCTACATGCAGTCGCCAGACGTCGGCGCGCTCATGGAAAAAGTTCGCGAACGCGGCGTTTCGATCAATCCGATGGCCGCGATCTACTTCTTTAACCGCGAGATGATCATCACCGGCGGCAACGCGCGGATGTGGGAGTGGCAGAAGAGCCTCTATAGTTTCCTCAGCCGCAATGCTCGTCCGGCAAAGGACTACTACCGAATCACGCCCTCTCAGATCATCGAAATCGGGCTGCCGCTGCAGCTCTGACCTCTTAACATGTCCGTCTCCGACCAACTCTTCGCGCGCGCCAAGCAGCTCATTCCAGGAGGCGTCAACTCGCCGGTTCGGGCCTTTCGATCGGTCGGCGGCGCGCCCTTTTTCGTCAAGGCGGCCCGGGGCGCCACGCTCGTCACGGCAGACGATCGCGAGCTGATCGACTTTGTGTGCACGTGGGGCCCGGCCATCCACGGCCATAATCATCCGCGCATCAAGGCAGCCATCTCCGCCGCGCTCGAGAATGGCACGTCATTCGGCACGCCGAATCCCTACGAAGTGGAAATGGCGGAACTGATCGTTCGCTTCGTGCCCTCGATCGAGAAAGTGCGGATGTGCAACAGCGGCACCGAGGCCACCATGTCCGCCATCCGGCTCGCTCGCGGGTTCACTCGGCGAGACAAAATCATCAAATTCGCCGGCTGCTATCACGGCCACTCGGACTCGTTGCTCATCAAAGCCGGCTCAGGTGCGCTGACACATGGAAATCCGGACAGCGCTGGCGTGCCCGCGGCATTTGCCGCCGAAACGGTCGTCCTCCCCTACAATGATCGTGGCGCGCTGGAAGCGGCGTTCACCGCCAATCCAGGACAGATCGCTTGCGTAATCGTTGAACCCTACTGCGGGAATGTCGGGTTCATCATGCCTGACGCGGGCTATTTGGCCTTTTTGCGTGAGGTCACGGCCAAACATGGCGCCGTCTTGATCTTCGATGAAGTGATGACCGGATTCCGCATCGCCAAAGGGGGCGTGCAAGAGCGGGAAAATATCCGTCCCGATCTTACTTGCCTTGGCAAGATCATCGGCGGCGGTCTGCCGGTCGGAGCATTTGGCGGTCGCGCCGATATCATGGATCAACTCGCGCCACTCGGGCCCGTTTATCAGGCCGGGACCTTGAGCGGCAATCCCCTCGCGATGGCCGCCGGCATTGCCGGATTGAAGCTGCTCGAAGAGCTGAATCCCTACGAGCGGCTGGACCATCTCGGCCGACAGATTCGCGACGCGGTTTTCGCCGCGTGCCGGGGCAAAGGGATCGCCGTGCAAGTGCCGCAGTGCGGCTCGATGTTCAGCATTTTCTTCA
>CBINJL010000684.1:0-1990 GCA_966250925.1 uncultured Opitutus sp.
TCCCACGGTTCCACCGGCGACATCTATCCGGTCATCGCCCTCGCCGTCGCCCTGCAACGCGCCGGTCACCAGGTGCGCTTTGCCACCATCCCCCATTATCAGGACGAAGTGGAGGCCGCCGGCGTTGAGTTCCTGCCGCTGTGCCCCGATTGGGAACAGGCCGATCTGAGTTATTGGATGGGTCGCCTGCAAAAGATCCGCACGCCCATCTACCAATTGCGCGAACTCTACGTCGGCGCGCACAAATACATTCCGGAAATGATCGCGCGCATGAATGCGGCCATGCCGGAAACCGATCTGCTGGTTTCGAGTTACCTGTTTCCGATGAACCGCGGCATCGCTGATCGCCACGGCGTGCCGTTCGCGACCTTCGCGTTTGCACCGCACGTGATTCCGTCGCCCGATTATCCGCCGGAAAACCTGCCGTCACCACACTGGCTCGGCCGCACCGCACGTCGCGCGTGGAATCGCTGGTTGTGGAAATCGGCCAACGCCATCGTTGATCGGGTCATCAATCGCACGGTCGCCCCGTCGCTGCGCGCCGCCGAACTGCCGAAGGTGCGTAACTTTTTTTCCAAACCGGCCGACCGCGTGATCGTGGCCCTGCCTGACCGAATTTTCCGCCGCCCTGACGCGGAGATCGATGCGCGTTTTCGTTTCACCGGCTACTGCCGCTGGCAGGCGCCGGCCGATCCGGCGCTCGATCTGGAAATCGCCACCTTCACGGAAGGCCGGCCGGTGCCGATCATCAGCTTCGGCAGCATGGTTTACGACAACGCCGGCGCGGTCATGGAGCGCTTCGTGCGGCACTGGCCGGCCGACCGCAAAATCATCATTCAACGCGGCTGGGCGCAGTTTCCCAAAATCGGCGACGAATCGCACATCAAGGTCATCGGCAAAGTCTCGCACGATCAGTTGTTCGCCCATGCGAGCTGCATCATTCATCACGGCGGCGCCGGCACGACCGCGAGCGCCCTGCACGCCGGCAAACCCCAGATCATCGTGCCCCACATCGGCGACCAAACCTATTTCGGCATGGAAATGGAACGGCTCGGCGTCGGCCAGCGCCTGGGCAAGACCTGGTGGCCGGAAAACCTGCATCACGCCATCGACAAACTCCTGGGCGATCCGGGCCGGACCGTGCGTGCCGCCACGCTGGCCGAGGAACTCCGCCGCGAAAACGGCCCCGCCCAGGCCATCGCGGAACTGGAAGCCTTCGTCGCCGAACATCGCGAACGACGCGCCCACACGCCGCCCCAGCCCGTCGTGAACTAGCGATGCAAACCAGCGCGGGCTGAAGCACCGCGCTACGCCACTCCTCCGCAAACGGACGAGGACGTCCGTTCTCCGGCAATCACACCGCGCGATGGAGAACGGACGTTCTCGTCCGTTTGCCCCGCCTCTCCGCCCCCCTCGTTCTCGTTCCCGGTCTCAATTGTGAGCCCGCCCCCACTCCACCGCAGCCGGTCGTCGACGAGCGACGACCCTACAGGGCCTCCCTCATTCTCTTTCTCTTATTTGTTCCCGTTGCGCCATTTCGCCGTAGTGCGGTGCTTCAGCCCGCACTGCTCCACTTACCCTCCCGTCGTATCCTAATTACGAATACGAGCGCCGTCCGTCGATCGCGCTTTTGAGTGTGACCGAATCGGCGTAGAGCACGCCACCGCCGCTCGGCAGTCCGAAGCCGATGCGCGACACTTTCGGCCCGTGCTCCTTTGGCAACTGCTCGGTGAGATAGTGGCAGGTCGCCTCACCTTCGACATCGTTGGGTAGAGCGAGAATCAACTCCGTCACTTCGCCGGCGGCCACGCGTTGCTTCAACGATTCAAAATTCAAATCGTCCGGCCCTACGCCGTGAATCGGCGACAACTTCCCGTGCAGCACGTGATACGTGCCGCGATACGCGCCGCTGCGTTCGAGCGCCACGAGGTCGGGCACGTGCTCGACCACGCACACGACCGAACGGTCACGTTTTTCGTCCGCGCAGATT
>CBINJL010000685.1:0-1988 GCA_966250925.1 uncultured Opitutus sp.
CAGGTGGGCGATCTGGCCGGTGCGCTCACGCAAGTTCCCGGCCTGAGCGTCATGCAAACCGGCGCGCCCGGCGGTCCGACTTCGGTCTACATCCGCGGCGGCGACAACGATCACACGCTGTTCATGGTCGACGGCATTCGCATGAACACCGGCGACGCCAGCTACACCAATTTCCTGGGCGCGGCCGGGTTGAGCGGTCTGGGGCGAGCCGAAGTGTTGCGCGGCCCGCAGGGCACGCTCTACGGCGCCAGTGCGATGGGCGGCGTGATCGTGTTGGAAACGACCCGTGGTGCCGGCGCTGATCGCGGCGTGGTGCGTGCGGAAGCGGGTTCGTTCAACACCTACGGTGGTGCGATCGAGCTGCAGGGCGCCGCCGGCGGTCTGGGCTACGCGGCGGCGTTGAATGCGTTCACGACCGACAACGACCGGCCCTACAACGAAGTCGATTCGTTCAGCTACAGCGGCCGCATCGAGGGCGGTATCGGCGATCGGGTGGTCGTCGGCGCCACCCTGCGCGGGCAGCAGGTCGATTCCGGCGCGCCGGGCAGTCTCACCTCCAACTACATCGGCGAGGTCGACTCGATCGATCACCTCGCGACGGTTTACGCGGTGTGGCAACCGGCCGAGGTTTTCACTTCACGCCTGACCTACGGCTGGGTGCAGCAGGAATACACCTACCTGCCGGTGCCTGCGCCGATTGGAAATCCGTGGGATACCGATTACTACAGCCGCGACACCCGCAACGTCATCGACTGGCAGAACAACTGGGACCCGACCGCCGCGGTCTCCGTCGTCGCCGGCGTCAACGTCGAGACCGAGGACATCGGCACGATCACGCCGACCGACAACGACCGTTTCGAAAACGATTCCCGCGCGGCGTATTCGTTGGTCAACTACACTCCGGGAGAAGGCACCACGGTGTTTGCCGGTGTGCGTTACGACGACTTCGAACAATTTGGCAGCGCCACCACTTGGAAGGTCGGCGCCTCGCAACTCTGGTCCGCCAGCGGCACGAAGTTTCGCGTCAACTACGGCACCGGATTTTCCGCGCCGCGTCCGATCTACATCACCGGCGGGCCGTGGTATTCGCCTAATCCGGATCTGTTGCCGGAGGAATCGGAAGGCTGGGACATCGGCTTCGACCAAACTTTCGCTTCCGGACGGGCGACCGCCAGCGTGACCTATTTTGCCGACGATTTTGAGAATCTGCTGGTTTACGACTTCGCCATCCCGGGCATGCTCAACACTGGTCTCGCCAGCAGCGATGGCGTTGAAGTGGCGCTGGCGGCGGTGCCGGTCGAACGGGTGACCCTCCAGGCCGCCTACACCTATCTGACGGCGGAGGACGACTCGGCGAACATCCCGCTGCTCCGTCGGCCGCGTCATCGGTTCTCCGGTCAGGTCACGGTGCAGGTCACCGACGCGCTGCTGGTCGGCGCTGGCATCGAGGGTGTCTCCGGCGGCTACGATGGCAGCACCAGCGCGCCGACGTCCGCCCCGGGCTGGACGGTGGCGCGATTCTTCGGCCACTACGACATCGGCCACGGCCTGCGGCTGAAGGCGCGGGTGGAAAACGCGTTCGACAAAGATTACCAACCCGTGGCCGGATATCCGGCGCTGCCGCTCGGCGTCCACGGTGGCGTTGAATGGCGTTTCTGAGCGCGATACCCCGCTGAACGTTGGCCCACGAAACACACGAAAAAACACGAAAATGAAAGTGTCTGGCCCGGAAAAATCCTGGTTTTCCAGTTGGAATGGTTTTCGTGCTCTTTCGTGTCTTTTCGTGGGCCTGACGGTTTCAGCGGTTTGGGCCCAGCCGGTGCGGATCGTCTCGCAGACAGTCGGCACCGATGAGCTGGTGCTCGCGCTGGCGGAGCCGGATCAGATTGCCGCACTCAGTCATCTTTCGCGCGAAGCGGTGTATTCCGCCGTGGCAAAGGAAGCGGCGCGTTATCCGCAGATCGTAAAGGGCGATGCCGAGACGATCC
>CBINJL010000686.1:0-1974 GCA_966250925.1 uncultured Opitutus sp.
TCGGCGAGGGCGACGAGCACGTCACGCGCCTGGGCATTGCCGCCGATGAGCCAGGCGTCGCGCAGCCCGGCGAAGGTCTTGTGCACATTATACCAAGGCACCCAGGCGCCACCGAGGCTGAAGCCCTGCGCGCTGAATCCGCCGGCGGCGATCGTGGTCCACAACTCGCGCGAGTTGGGCACGGCGCCGACGTAGCCGTTGCCGTTGGCAGCCTGGCAGGCGGCGAGCTCGGCAACGCAGTAATCGAGCCGGTGCTTCATGGCTTCGTCACCGGTCGCGACCCACATCTGGGCGAGGGCGGTGAGGTAGTGTCCGAGCGTGTGACCATCGAGGCCCGAGCTTTCCCAGTTGGGATACTTTTCCGCCTTCGGCTTCAGTCCCGCCTCTGATCGGAATCCGGCCAGCAGGCGGTCGGGTTCGAGCGCGAGCAGATAGTCACGATCAAGATCCTGGGCATGCTTGAACGGACCGTCACGCAGACTGACATCGCGCAGGGCGAACAGCGACAAATCCGTTTCGGTGGCGATGGAGACGGCTGGAACCACCGCCGCTCCCAACGAGAGGACGGCGGTGAAGCGGAACAGGGAAAGCGAACGCATGACGATTGGGAGGAAATCAGAGCAGGCCGGCACTGCGCACGGTGACTTGGGCGGGCGCGAGGCCTTCCGCTTCGGCGGTGATGGTGATTTCGCCTCCGGCGCCGGCGAGCGGGCGCACGATGGCGAGGGCGCGGCCATTGAAGGCGTTGCGGGTGGGCGACGGAAAGGCGGTCAGATCGGTCGGGTCGCCGTTGTCGGTGGCGACGAGTTCGGCCGGACCGCTGACGCTGAACGTGACGGCGTGGTTGGCGCGGGCGGAGAAATTGCCGGCCTCATCCGTGATCGCGAGGGAAACGAAAACCAGATCCTTGCCGTCGGCGTGAATCGTTTCGCGGTCCGATTCGATGGCGAGTTTCGCCGGTTCGCCGGAAGTTATCACGCGGTCCTCGGCCCACGGTTTACCGTTCTTGTAAGCGCGCACGGACAATTCGCCGGGGGCGTAAACGACGTCGTCCCAACGCAGGCGGTATTCGAATTCACCCTTCGTTTTGCGGCCGAGCGATTCGCCGTTCAGAAAGAGTTCCGCTTCATCGCCGGAAGTGAAGACATGGACGGGCGTGATCTCGCCGATCCGCTCCGGCCAATCCCAGTGCGGGATGATGTGCGCCATCGGAAAGTCGGGACGCCAGTAGGATTGATAGAGATGGAAGCGGGATTTTTTGAAGCCGGCCAGATCGATCACGCCGAAGTAGGAACTGCGGGCGCCGTAGTAGGGCGTGGGCTCGCCGAGGTAGTCCCAGCCGCTCCAGACGAATCCACCGGCCACGTAGGGATGCTGGTCGAGCGAACGGAAGACCTTGTCGGCGGAGGAACCGAACGGCGCGGTGTAGAGTTCGTAGGCGCTGACGTGCTGGGAAACCGGATCACCGCCCAGGCCGTCGGCGACCGGCGCGCTGATGCCGTCCGAAACGGGAAAGAGAAACTCTCCGCGGCTGCTCACGGCGGCGGCGTTTTCACTGCTGACAATGACCTTGTCCGGAAACGCGTCGTGGAACTTCGGATACAGTGGCGAGGTGCGGATGCCCTGCAGGTGGGCGTAGGCCGGCGCGTCGCGGATGCCTTCGCCCTGGTAGTTGAGGTTGATCATGTCGAACACCGGAGGGAGCGGCATGTCGGGTTTGGCAAAGTTGAACGAAGCGGTGGTCGGGCGGGTGGGGTCTTCGCTCTTCACGATCTCGTGCAGACGGCGACCGACGGCGGCGCCGGCCTCCGCGGTGTATTGTTCGCCGACCTCGTTGCCGGTGCTCCAGGCGATGACGGACGGATGATTGCGATCGCGGCGGACCAGCGCGCGCATGTCGGCCTCGGACCAGTCGGGATAGATGAGATGGAAATCGAGCGGGGTCTTGCGGCGCTCCCACACGTCAAAACTCTC
>CBINJL010000687.1:0-1969 GCA_966250925.1 uncultured Opitutus sp.
CTACATCGGCGTCGATCCGGCTGAGCACCTGGTGGAAATCACGGCCTGGGACAACGCGATCACGCGGGTGACCGGCGACGTGCACGGCAAGCAGTCCGACGGCATCGGGCCGAAGATTCGCGGCATCACCTTCACGCAATACGCCTACCGGGCGATCGAGATCGGTGGCCACGATCCGGAAGGCATTTCGGGCGAGGAGGAGCACGGCAACGATGTCGTGGGCACCACGCTCGAGCACTGCACCATCACGCACTGCTCGCGCGTGGCGGGCTACTTCCGCGGCGACAAAATGGTGTTTCGCCACAACCTGATCAGCGACACCAGCACGGAAGGGATTTTCATTCTCGCGTCCGACGACGTGCTGCTGGAGCGCAATGTTTTTCGCCGCAACAATGTCGAGGGCATCACCGGCTACTTCCCGGCGGCGGTGAAGATTTTCAATCAAACCCGCCGCGTGGTCGTGCGTGACAATCTACTCTACGACAACCCCGGTTCGAACGGCATCTGGTATGACGTGGGCAACGTCGATGGCGTGTTCGTGAACAACTGGATCATGGACGGCTACAACGGTTTCTTTTTCGAAATTTCGAAAGGCGTGATCTGCGCCGGCAACGTCTTCGTCAACAGCAGCGCCTGGGTGCTCAACAGTTCCGGCGCGAAGATCTACAACAACACCTGGATCAATTCGCCGCTGCGCATCACCCGCACGCCGCGCAGCGCGCAGGGCGATCACTTCGACTGGCATCCCGCATCCGGACCCGACGTCGACGAACGTCACAGCCATGTCGTGCGCAACAATCTGTTCTTCAGCGACGGAAATCTCAGCGAGGACTATGCGCTGGCCAGCGTGGAGCAATCGCCCGAGCTGGTTGAGCGGCTCACGACACCGGCAGCCAGTTTCGATCACAACGTCTATGTGCGCGCGGGCGAGATGCCGGCGGAGCTGGTGACCTGGTCGCCGGTGGCGACGGAAACGGGTCAGGCGGACTACGCCACGTTGGCGGAGTTGCAGGCCGTGATCACCGACTTTGAACCGTCGGGACGGGAGCTTTCCGCCTACCACGGTCCGCTCTTTCAAAGTCCGCAATTGCACCGCTATGAGCTGAGTGCGGATTTCCCGGCGGCCGCGGCAACCGGCGAAGTGCCGGCGGAGATCGCCAAGTGGATTGGCGAAGGCAAAACCATCGGTGCATTTCCGCAGCCGTAAACCGCACGAAAACACGGCGGTCGCGGCTCAGGGTAATCATTTCCTGCCAACGAATTGCTGAGCCCGGTGCAACCCTGGCGCCGGCTTCTTGCTGGTCGGAAAAATCGGCGGGCAAAGAACTTTGCGGATAAGATGAAAAAATCCCTTGAACTTTGGTCCGCCGACCATGAACTACGCCGTTCCTCTCGGTGGGATACTCAAGTGGCCAACGAGGGCAGACTGTAAATCTGCTGAGCTCCGCTCTACGGTGGTTCGAATCCACCTCCCACCACCACTTTGAAAACCCCGGTTTCACGACCGGGGTTTTTTGGTTTTGGGAAGCAGTTGAGGGGAGGTGGAATGAGAACCACGTGGTTCGACGGAGTTTCGCGTCAGCGAAACGGAGACGGGGCAGCCTGCGGAGCAGGCTGATCGCGCGAGAGCGCGACGAGCGCAGCGAAGCCAATCCACCTCCCACCACCACTTTGAAAACCCCCGGTTTCACGACCGGGGGTTTTTGGTTTTGGGCATTCGATAGTAATCGCCAGTGCCGAAGGCGCTGTAGGGGCTTTGCAAGCAAAGCCCCTGCCTTTTTAGGCGGCGCGGCGTGGGTTACGGGGCGGCAGATTCGTTGTCGGCGGTTTCCAGCAGGGCACGGGCGCCGTCGATGAGGCGGTCCCATTGCAATGCCGGACCGGGGTCGATCTTGTTGGCCTGAATGTGATAGTGACCGATCATGCCGCGATAGGTTTTCAGAACATCGTCGGGCAGTTTTCCAGGCAC
>CBINJL010000688.1:0-1967 GCA_966250925.1 uncultured Opitutus sp.
CCACCTGTAGGGGCTTACCTTGGTAAGCCCGCCGTGGAGTGGCTCTGTTCCGCTCTGTTCACTCCTTTTAAATCCTCATCGGAGTGGCTTCCTTACCTTCGTTTCCTTCTGTAAAAATATACATTCCGCCATCACTTGCCCGCCGCGCCGAACGGCCAGAGGCCGACTGCGTCGAGGCGCTGATCGAGCTTCGCGTCACGGAACAACTTTTCCGTATCCACTTCACTGCGACGACCGGTCGGCAGCTCCTCCTCTTCCGCCAGGGCCACCACCAGTGATGCGATGATCGCCGAAGAGTCGCGGATGAGTTCCGGGGTGAGCTTGTCGAAGGTGTCGCCAAAATCGTGATAATAGCGCACCGACTCCGCCGGGATCGGCGCATTGAACGTCACCGTGCGCACGCCGGCCAATTGATAGGGCGTGTGGTCGCTCGCCATCCAGGGGGTGTTCTCCACCCCTCTGGGCAGGACGCTCTCGCCGCGCGCCGTATTCCAGCGTTCCAACACCGGCACCAGATCGGCATCGCCGAGCGCGTTGACCGCAATCGGCACGCCGACCATGTCGAGATTGATCATGACCGCGGGCGCCGGCGCTCCTGCCGCGATCCGTTCCGCTTCGTGCCGCGATCCCCACAGGCCCTGCTCTTCCCCGCTGAACCAGACCAACTCGACCGTGCGTTCGAGTTGCTGGCCGCGGAGCGCCCGGGCGAGCGCGTAGAGCTGCGCGATGCCGAGACCGTTGTCGATCGCGCCTTGCCCGAGGTCCCAGCTGTCGAAGTGCGCGCCGACCAGAATCGTCTCCGCCGAACGCCCGGGAATGCGCACACGCAGATTGGCGACACGCTGCGGCGCCAGACCTTGCGAACGCGAGGCCATCGCCACCGTGACGGGTTCATCGCGTTCGAGCCGACGACGCATCCAGAAGCCTTCCTCCTGCGTGATGGAAAACACCGGCAACGGCAGCGGCTCGCCGTGAAACCCGCCCGTGCGCGCGAGCAATTGCCCTCCGCCCACACGGTTGATGAACAGCAGACCCGCCAGTCCGGCCGCCTTGGCGCGATCCGCCACCGCGTTGGGGCGACCCGAGGCCGACGGGCCGAACAGCCCGATCGCATCCCGCGAAAATTTGCGGTCAAACGCCGCCTCGCCGCCGTCGCCCAGATCGACCACGCGCCCCACGACCGCGTGACTCGGTTCGAGATAGCCGAGACCCGCCACGCGCAGTTCCCGCTCCACCGGTTCAATCATGCGCACGCTGTCCTCGCCCCGCTCCCAACCGGGCATCTCGAACCACTCGCGTTCCGGCGTGTAGCCGAGTTCGCGCAACGCCGCTTCGAGATCCTGCATGGCTGCTTCCGCCGCGGATGAGCCCGACAGACGCCCGCCGTGATCGTCGCACAAATCGCGCAACATATTCACCGGCGCATCGTCGGCGCGCACTTGCGCCTCGATTTCCTGCGGCGATGCCGCGGCGGAAAACACCGCGCTCGTCAGCGCCAGCACTGCCAGGCCGACGACGCGCCAGATTGAGACCCTAAGGCTTTCGTGTTCAGATAGGTTCATTCGAGATCGAAAGGATGTATCCAGATTTTCAGTTCAACGTCTGACCCGATCGGTGACGGACAGTGCGTTGAAATCGAGCACGCGCTCCAACTGACCGTGCGAGATGGTGAGCACGCGGCTGCCAAGTTCGCTGTTGAGGTGCGTGCCGGCAAAGAGTTGCCAGCCATCGTAATCAACCGTGCGGTCGTCGATGCGCGGCGTCTGACCGTAGGTCGCCGCAATGGTGCGTCCACGCAAGGTCGTGAAGGTGACGGTCGGATGCGGCTCCAGCGCAAAGGTCAGCGGCAGGGCGCGAATCGCCGCCTGAAACTCGGCAAAACTGCCAAACTCGCTCGCGTCGGCCACTTGGACGATGGTGCCGTTGCGCGGATGCGGACTGACCAGCACACGGCTGCCGGTCGGTTC
>CBINJL010000689.1:0-1966 GCA_966250925.1 uncultured Opitutus sp.
TGCGGTTGCCCACGCGACCAATCAGAGCACCGAAGTAGGGAGACTTTTTCGGATACGGCTCCACCGAGTCAAAGCCCAGGCTCACGTCCTCGAGGCGGCCGTGCCGGTCGGGCGCGAGCAACCGCACCACCGTGCCGCCGTAATTGGTGATCTCGACTTGGAATCCGCTCGGGTTGCGCAGCGTGTGCAGCTCGACCTCGCGGCCATCCGGCAGGCGACCAAACGAAGCGGGCGGGTTGGTGGCCAGCGCACTGGTGGCCAGGAGCAATCCTGCCAACGTCATCCCGGCGACGCGAAACAGCGACCGGGTTGCGGAAGGAGGCGTGAGGGCGTGGAGGGTGTTCATAAGAGGTAAAGATCAGGAAAGCGCGGAGTTGGTGCGATGAATCGGTCAGGAGTTTCGGACGGACGGATCATTCGTCATTCTCCGCCTCAATGTCATCGGCAAGCGTCTCCGCCCACTCGATCAGGAGCTCAATCTGCTCTTCGGTGAACCGGGCGTCGCCGTGCATCCAGGTGTAGGATTCGAGCGGCATCGACTTGCCCCAGATTTCATCGGCCGCTTCCAACAGTTTCTGCGACTGACGAAACTTCGGATAGGCGCCGAACTCGGAAAAGTTCAGCTTCTCCTTTCCGTCCCGCACGTGCTGGGCAAGCCACCACCCGGCCGGCTGGATCTCGGAATACCAGGGATAACGCGTGGTGTTTGAATGGCAGTCGTAGCAGGCTACCGTCAGCAGATTCGCCACCTCCGGCGGCGGCGCATACAACGCGATCAAATCATCGGGGCCGGCCGGCGCCACGTTCTTCGTCGGACGAATCACCTGCAGGACGAGGAACACCACGCCCAGTCCGATCAGACTGTATTTGCACACGCGTTTCATCGGTCGAACTACGCGGTTCAGGGGAGCAGCAGCCGGTCTCCTTCGGCCGGAGTGAAACTCAGATAATCGAAGCGGGCGCCGGCGCCTTCACGCCCGGTCACGCCGAGGCCGATGCGCAGGCCGCGATCCCACGGCGGCAGATGCGAGCCGCTGGTTTCCTCGCCCACCTGACGCCAGGTGCCGTCGGCCTGCCGCACCGCAAACGTGAACTGCAGGCCGTCGCGGCAGGCAATGCGCAACCCCACCTGATCGGCGGCGTTTGCCAGCGTCAGCTCAGCCACCTCCGTGCGCGTATCGCGATCCTCCGTCCACACCTGCACGCGGCGGCCGTCGGTCGCCAAATAGATGTGTCGGGTGCGATCACCATAAACGACCAGACCGGCCTGCGCCTCGGCGCCGAGTTGCGAAACATCCACCACGGTCTCGGCCACGAAGAACGGCGACCGGATCGACTGCGCGATGCTCGCGGGCTCTTCACCGGCGGCGAGCGCGAGCCAGCCGTCATCGAGGCTCTTTTGCGGGCCCGACCCGATCAGCCACACCCAGCCTTCGGCCAATTCCTTGGTGTCAAAATCATCGCGAAACGCCCGCGGGTCGGCCGCGAGCGGCGCGGTGGCCTGCGAACTCGGACCACGCCCGCCGTTGATCGTCGGCCAGCCGTCGTCGCCGAAGATGACTTCATCGAGCATCATCTGCCGGCCGGTCGCCACAAACCCGTCCTGGGCATAGGCGTGGTAAAGCAGCCAGTAACGTCCTTCCGGATCGGTGACGATGCTGCCATGGCCCGGACAGCGCCACGCGTCGTTGGTGGCCATGATCGGATTGGTCGGCGCCTTCTCCCACGGCCCTTCCATGTCCTTGGCGCGCGCGACGCCCTGCGCGTAGTTGCACTTGCGGCCGCAGCAGGCGCCGCCCGCGTAGAACAGGTAATAATACTCGCCGTGGCGCAGCACGAACGGCCCTTCGACCACCGCGTTTTCCCACGGCACATCGTTGGTGAGAATCTCGCGACGCTCCCCGATCAGTTTCAACCCGTCGTCGCTCAGCCGCTGCAGCCAGATGGGCGTGGGTTTGCGCTGCGA
>CBINJL010000690.1:0-1960 GCA_966250925.1 uncultured Opitutus sp.
CGGCCACTGCCGCGGCCACGCCATGATCGCGCAGCCCCGGCCCCACCGCCCGCAACAGCACCACCTGCGCTCGCGCTCCCGCCACCACCAAACCCGCCGTCAACACCGCCCCAGGTCCGTGCAGCGTGCCTTGCAATGACAGGTTGCCCAGCCGCGCCCCGTCCGCCGTGGGCGTCTCGGCCGCGTAGATTTCAATCAACCCTTCGCCGCCTTGGCGCCCGGCATCACGCAGGTGCACCGTGTAGCTTCCCGGCGCCAGCTCCGCCTGCAGTGCGCTGTCAGGCATCGCATCCGCCAAGGGAAACGCACCCAACTCCGCCGCCATCGCACGCAATCCCGCCGCATCGCCCGTGCGCCAGTCGCGGTTGACCGCGATGACATCCGCTTCCCGGTGGAGCGTGATTGTCGGCAGTGCCACCCCGCCGGTCACACCGTGCGTGGCCAGACCCGGCCCTATCCCACGAATCAACACCGATCGCGACGTGTTGCCGGTGAGCACCAACCCGGCAATTGCCACGTCATCCGGCCCCAGCCGGAAACGCGCGGAGAGATTGACCAGCCGAGAATCGTCCGCACCCAGCTCATCCGCCGCGAGGGTCATGGTCGCCACCGGACTCGTCACACTGCCGGCCGCATTGCTGATCGTCACGGCATACTCGCCCGCATCCTCGGCCGCAAACGACCGCCAGCTTAACAACGCCGCCGTCGCGCCCGGCAAGGCGACGCCGTTGCGCCGCCATTGATACGTCACCGCCTCCGTCCCGGCCACCCGCACGAGCAACGCGTGCGGCGCACCGACGACAACCGTTGCGGATGTCGGCCCAGTCTCGATTTGCGGCAGAGACGCAACCGGCTCCTCATCGACCACGCCGAGTTCGGCGAGTCCGGCCATCTTCACCACGTCACGCCCAGCCAGGAGATCCGCCAACGATGGCTGCACTGGCACGTCAGGAAAAATCCCGCGATCGATCGCCAGCCCATGCACTGCTGTGATGAAGGTATCGGTCGCGTAGCTGAAGCGCAGCCGCGTATGCCGCAGCGTGCTGCTGCGGTTGTTCGATGTCGTCGCCTGCGAACCTCCGGTTTCCTCTCCGACGAAGCGGCCGATGCGATGATATTTTAACAGCGAACAAAAATGTCCGTTGGTCGAAAACACGCCACCGTCGATCAGTGTCACCAGGCTGCCACCGAACCGGTCGTCGCGCGGCGCAATGGTGTCCTCAAGATCCGGATACAGATCCGATTCCGGCGCAAAATACGGCACCGGTCGATCGATCAGGTAAGCCAGCAAATGGGCGCCCATATAGGGATCGCCACCACCGTTGCCGCGCACATCGAGCAGGAGTTTTTCGATGCCACGTTCACGCAACTCGGCGAAAAACCGATCGACGAAATCCCGGAACTGCCGGTGGCCGGCCACGGAGTAAAAGTTGAAGGACTTGATGTAGAGGTAGGCATGGTCGTCGTGAAACTCATGATGACCGACTTCGAGATCCGCCGCCCACCACTCGCCCGGCAGTTCCGCCCACTGCGCCGGCGAAATTCCCTCCACCACGACGTCGATCACATGCGTGGAATCGGGCGCACGACAGGAAACCACATACGAATCCGCGTCCTCGATCCACAGATTGTAGGCCTGGCCGAAGTCGTAGTTCAGGTAGTGGCGTTTGCGCGTGACGATCTGACCATCGCCCGCCAGCCGGTCATAAAGCGTCGCCTGAATTTCCGACCAAGGCCGGTCGTTGATCGCCAGAATCTCTTCCCCAGGCTGCAGCGGCGAGCCCGGCGGCACATTCAGCACCCAGAGTCGGTTGTCGACGATCCGCGGATCGAAGGGCACGTAACGCCGGTCCGGTCGTGTCGCCGCTTCGGTGTAGGCTGATAACGCGAGCGAGCTGTGGCCGCAGTTGAGCGCCCTCACCACCGGCGCAAGCGTGCGCAGAAATGCGATCTCGCTCAT
>CBINJL010000691.1:0-1949 GCA_966250925.1 uncultured Opitutus sp.
TCCAACTCGTTTTGGCGTTCGCTCAGCAACGCGTCCTGGTGGCGGGCGTAGTCGATGAGGAAGGGGGCGATACCCAGGGCCACGCCGATGCCGGCGCAGATCACGATACCGATCACGGTGGCGGTGCCGGGCGGGGAATCCGCCGTCAGGGTGAGCCAGGCAGCCACCGCGAGAAATACGAGGTCGCCGATGATAAACGGGAGTTTGGGCAGGCGGGCGGCGTCGGAGGGCAGTTCCATGAGGCGGGACGCAGGGTTCGGCTTGGTTCTGCGGCGAGCGGTCGCCGGGCTCAAGACGGAACTCGAATTCTCCGGATTCGCGCCGTGTTTTGAAGTCGCCTCGGGCAGCGGCCGCAGGCAGGTTGCCGCAGCGACATGGACTTTCCTCACTTCGTGCGCATCGAACAGGAATCGGCCGACGGACGGACGCACCATTTTGTCGTCCACACCCACGACCCGAAGTTGGCGGTGCAGTTTTCCGCCGAAGCGGTGGCGGGCAAAATCAAGCCCGGCACGATCCAGCGCATATCCGTGCCCAATTCCTGGGCCGGGCAGTATTCGCAATACGCGAAACTGGTGGCGCGGGCGGAGGCGTTTTTCCGGGCGTCGCTCAACGGAGACTCCGACGGTCCCACGCGCGGCCGGCGTGGCGGCGAAAGCGCGGGCTGAAGCGCCGCGCTACGAGGATGCGGAGGCGTGGCGTAGCGCGGTGCTTTGGCCCGCGTTGCCTGATCGCCGCTCAAAACCACTGCCGACGCGCGATGCGGCCGAGCAGGGCGATGAGAATGCCGATGCGGATCGCGCCTTCGAAGGTCATGACGACCAGAACCCATTTCAAGGTGACGTTGCGGCGCAGCGCGAAACCGATCAGCGACACCACGATGAGGATGACGGCGTGCATGCGCGCGAATTCCGGCACCAGCATCATGCCCTGCCAAAGCCAGTAGGTGACGAGTGTGATCGTCCAAATCGCCGCAATCGGTTCGGGAGGCCCACCGAGCCGGGGATCGGTGTTTTCCTTGATTTTTTTGACCCCGATGAGGCGCTCGGCGACGACGAGTTGGACAAACTCGAAGACGAGAAAAAACGCGGCGGCAGGGGCGATAACGGGAACCGGATTCACAGGGTGTTTTCCATGGGTGGCGAGTGAGTCCGCGTCCGGCAACAACTGAGCACTCCCAGGAGCGTGTGCGTCGTCCCGATTTTGCGGGTCATGACGAACGTGACAGGCGGGTAACGGCGGCCGGTGCGGGCATTTATGACGTTGCGCCTCATTTTGCGCCCGTCGAAGTTCCCTTCCGCCTCATCCCAACACCATGTCTCAAGCTGTGATTGAATCGTTTCGTGCTGCCGGCCAAGGCCAGGTATTTGCCTTCTTTGATCAACTTTCCGCCGATGCGCAGGCGTCGCTGCTGGCGGAAGCCGCCGAGATCGATCTCGGGGAAATAGCCCGCCTGAAAACGGAGCTGATCGATGCCGACGCCGGCGCCGGTCTCGATCTGGAAGGGCTCGCGCCCGCGCCCTACGAAAACCTGCCGGAAAACGGCGGCGATGCGGTGGCCTGGGCCGATGCGCTCAAGATCGGTGAGGCGGCGCTGCGCGACGGCCGGGTGGCGGCGTTCACAGTCGCGGGCGGGCAGGGCACGCGGCTCGGCTACGACGGCCCGAAGGGCACATTCCCGGTGACACCCGTGCAACAGCACACTCTGTTCGAAGTGTTTGCCGGCAAGATCGCCGCGGCCGGCCGCCGCTATGGTTGCGAGATCCCATGGCTGATCATGACCAGCCATCAGAATCACGAAGCGACCACGGCGTTTTTTGCCGAACACGACCACTTCGGACTCAAGCCGGAGCAGGTGCATTTCTTCCGTCAGGGGCGTATGCCTGCGGTGGATACAGACGGCAAAATCATGCTGGCCGAAAAAGGTGCCATCGCGATGTCGCGCTTCT
>CBINJL010000692.1:0-1948 GCA_966250925.1 uncultured Opitutus sp.
CAGGCCGCGAACGCGATCATGCCGGCATTGTCACCCGTGTGCTTCGATTCCGCGGCCAGAAACCGCAGCCGTCGCCGCTCCGCCAACGTCTGGATCGCCGCCCGCAGCGTGCGATTGTTGGCCACGCCCCCGGAAAGTCCCACGCTGCGAAACGCATCCCCGGACAAGGCCAGCCGGGTCTTGCGCTCCAACGCGTCGACCACCGCCTGCTGATAACTCGCACAGAGGTTCGGCATTTCCTCCGTCACCTCCGCCAGCGACATTTTTTCCAATTGATAACGCAGCGCGGTCTTGAGTCCCGAAAAGCTGAAATCGAGCTCCGCCTTGCGACCGATACCACGCGGAAAATCATACGCCGTCGCATCGCCCTGCGTCGCCATCCGCTCCACCAGCGGACCACCCGGATAACCGAGTCCCAGCAACTTCGCCCCTTTGTCCAACGCCTCGCCTGCGGCGTCGTCCCGCGTCGAGGAGATCACCGTGATACGCCGCGCTTCATCCAGTTTGAACAGCAGCGTATTGCCGCCCGAAACGATCAAACCGAGATGCGGCAGCAACCCCCGCAACGATTCGTCGAACGCCGCCGGATTGGCCGCATGCGTGGCGATGAAGGGCGAAAAGGCGTGCCCACGCAGGTGATTGACGCCGCTCAACGGCACCTGCAGCGCCACCGCCAACGCCTTCGCCGCCGCCGTGCCGATGGCCAGACAGCCGGCCAAACCGGGCCCCTGCGTCACCGCGATCGCCGTCACTGCCGCCAGATCGTGTTCGCGGCGGACCACCTGCAGCATCGGACCGAGCGCGCGCAAATGCTCACGACTGGCCAGATCCGGCACCACGCCACCGTAACGTTCGTGCAGCGCCATCTGACTGTGCACCCATTCACCGACCAAACCGCGCGACGGATCGAACAACGCCAACGCGCTTTCGTCGCAGGAACTTTCCAAAGCCAGAATCACGGCCGCACCTCCCGCGCACGATCGTCGATCACCAACGCCGCCCGCAAAATCGCCGTCGCCGCATCAAGCTGACGATCGGCCACCGGTTCGAGACCGAAGCGCTGCTCAAAGGCCACTGGATCGCTCAAATCGCGCCGGGCGCGCTGCAACGCAACATTCGCATCGTCTTCGGGTGACATGATCACTTCGACCTGCGGCGCCACGCCATGCTCGTGAATCACCGCGCCGCTTGGCGTGTAGTAACGAGCCGTGGTCAGGCGCAGTGCCTCGCCGTCGCGCAGACGATAAACGCTTTGCACCGAGCCTTTGCCAAACGAGCGCTCGCCCACGATCGCAGCCTTGCCGGAATCCTTCAATGCACCGGCCAGAATCTCCGCCGCACTGGCGCTGCCGGCGTTGATCAAGACCGCCAGCGGCAACGCGATCGGTTCGCCTTTCAACGTCGAACGAAATTCGATGCGATCCGCCTCGGTGCGGCCCTGCGTGTAAACCATCAGGTCGCCCGCGGCGAAAAAGGGTTCCAATACATCCGCCGCCGCGGTCAGCAGCCCGCCGGGGTTGTTGCGCACATCCAGCACCAGCGCCCGCATCCCGCGCTCGCGCAACTCGTCGATCGCCCGATGCAGCTCATCCGCCGTCGGCTCGGCAAACTGCACAATACGCACGTAGCCGATCCCGCCGTCGAGGAGCTCCACATCGCTCACACTCTCCACCCGAATCACCTCGCGCACGATGCGCACATCCACGGGCTCGTCCCGACCTTCGCGACGAAACGCGATCTGCACCGGGGTGCCCGGCGGACCGCGCATGCGATCCACCACATCGTCGAGGGAGAGTCCGAGCATGGTCTCGCCGTCGACTTCCATCACCACATCGCCGCGCAAAATCCCCGCCCGTTCGCCCGGGGTGCCGGCAATGGGCGCGATGACCACGACTTCGCCGTTGCGTCGTTCGACCTGAATACCGATGCCGCCAAACTCGCTGTCGAA
>CBINJL010000693.1:0-1941 GCA_966250925.1 uncultured Opitutus sp.
TTCCATGCGTGACGATTATATTAAAGAGGCCCTGAAGACGGTGCCCGACCCGAATCTGCTCATCAACATCGTGTCCCGCCGCGTCAAGCAACTGAAGCGCGGCAGCCGCCCGTTGGTGGAGTCCCTTGAAAAACTGAGCCCCGAGGACGTCGCCCTGCGCGAAGTGATCGAAGGGCGCATCGTGTTCGAGACCGCCGACGCCTGATCGGCTTTTCGTTTCCGTTTCCTTATTCCCTTTCATCGGGCGGCCCCGCGTGTTGGCGGCGCCGCCTGTTTTTTGTCCGCCACTCACCTTCCGCCTCGTTTTCTCATGGCCGCCCGCTCCGCCAAAAAAGACGCCGTGCGTTATTCCGAAGTCCGCAACGCCAAGGCCTTGCGCGACTATTTCGTGGAAACGCGGTTCGAAGCGGGCGTGGCGTTGAAGGGCACCGAGGTGAAGTCGATCCGGGCGGGCCGCGCGCAGATCAACGACGCCTTCGGTCGCCTCAAGAATGGCGAACTCTGGATGGTCAACGCCCACATCGACGAGTATCGATTCGGCACCTACGCCAACCATGAGCCCAAGCGCACGCGCAAGCTGCTGTTGCGCAAATCGGAGCTGCGCAAGATCCATCAGGCGCTCAATCAGGGCGGCCGCTCGCTCATCCCGCTGCGCCTGTATTTCAAGGAGGCGCTGGTCAAGGTGGAGGTCGCGATCTGCACCGGCAAAAAACTCTACGACAAGCGCGAGGACCTGAAAAAGCGCATCGTGGAGCGCGAGCTCGATCGCGCGGTCAAGACCCGCCGCTGATCCGCCTTTCCCATTTTCCCGTGGCCATGATCCCCGTTTCCGTTCGCGTTCCCGGCAGCACGTCCAACTGCGGCGCCGGCTTCGACACCCTTGGTCTGGCGTTGAATCTGCACAACACGGTGCGACTCACGCCGATCGCAGGCGAGGCCGCCGTGCCCGAGACCTCCGGCGATGCCCGCGCGGCCGAGATGGTGGCCGAGGTCAGCCGACAGTTTGCCGCCGCCACGGGTCGCGCTGTGCCGGGGTTTTCCTATCGCATCAGTGGCGACGTGCCGCCGGCCCGCGGTCTCGGCTCCAGCATCACAGTGCTGGGCGGGGTGCTCGGCGGTCTCAATCACTGGGCGGGTTCGCCGCTCGATCGCGAAGGACTGGTGCGGATGCTCACGGCGATCGAGGGTCATCCGGACAACGCGGCGGCCGGTGTGCTGGGCGGTTTCTGCGTGGCGCGCTGCGGGGCGACTCCGGCCGAGTATGCCGGCATCATTCGTATCGAAATTCCCGATACGATTCGTTTTGTGGTGGTGTCGCCGGTGACGGAGATCGCGACCAAGGCGTCACGCGGCGTGCTGCCGCGGCAGGTCAGCCATCTCGACGCGGTGCGCAGCGTGAACAGCGCGGTCTGTCTCACGGCGGCGTTCGCCACTGGCGACTACGCCCGGCTGCGTGGCGTGGTGAGCGATTTTCTGCACGAGCCCTATCGACTTCCGGCCATTCCGGGTGCGGCCGCGGCAATTGCCGACGGCATCGCGGTGGGAGCCTACACGGGCTGGTTGAGCGGCAGCGGTTCCAGCGTGCTGTGCGTGAGTGAAGCCGGTGTGGCGGCGGCGGTCGGCGCGGCGATGCAGGCGGCGTTTACGGCGGTGGGCGTTGACAGCGCGGTGCGCGATCTGGCGGCTGACAACACCGGATTGGTGATTGAGGCGGGGGCGGCGGCATCGCCGCCCGTTTAAGGTTAAAGTTTAAGTTTAAGAGACGCGGCGGGATGAAACGGGTCTGGCAAGCCAGACCCCTACAAGGAGTGGGGATGTAGGGGGTGGGCTCGCGACGCCCGCTGCGGTGGGGGGCGTGAAGGTATCCCGGGGGCGGGGAGAAAGATTAGGGTGTGTCTGGGAAAGCCGGATTAGTGCTTAATCCACAGAATGATGCACGCG
>CBINJL010000694.1:0-1938 GCA_966250925.1 uncultured Opitutus sp.
CACCCTGTCCCAAGAGCTCAATGCCCTGCGCACCCGGCTCGCCCTACAGGACGGCGGCGTCCCCGCCGCCAGCCGTTCGCCGGGACGCTCCGCCCCGTCGCGCCCGGGCGCGTTTCCGGCCTACTCCGCGCCGGCTCCCGCCTACGTTGCGGCCGTTCCCGCAGATGACACCGCGCTGCGGCCCGACCTGGCGCCCGCGATCAGCGCGTTGCCGCCGGCCGCGCCTGCCAACGGACCGCAGTTCCACACTGTGCGGGCCGGAGAAACCCTTTCCGGCATCGCCCGCCAGTATTACGGCGACGCCCTGCGCTGGGCTGAAATCCTCGAAGCCAATCTGGATCAAGTGCCCAACCCCACCGCCCTGCGCACCGGCACCCAACTCCGCATCCCGTAAAAACGGTATCCGAACGAGCAGCCCGGCGCCCCCCTCGTTCTCATTCTCGTAATCGTTCTCGCCCGCCCGACGCAATGGCTCCGAAAGCACCGTAGCCCGCCTCGGGAGAGGCGGGACAAATGGTTCGATCGCCCTCCCGTCAGTCCCTGCTCTCCCGAGCAGGGCTACCCTGCATCGGACGGCGCACGCGACGTAGGGCGTTCGCTTGCGAATGCCATGCAGTGGAGTGGCGGCGCCCGGCGCCAAACGCATTCACTTTTCGCCGACGAGGCCGTTGAGGTAGGTTTCCAGGTTCGTGTAACCATCGCCATCGCGGTCGGCGGCGCCGTCGGTGGCATCGCTGGGATCGAAGCCGTTTTCCCGTTCCCAAGCGTCGGGCATGCCGTCGCCATCGGCGTCCCAATCGGCCGGGCGAAATTCTTCGGGATAATCATCCCAACCGCCCACATCGTCCTGGGAATCCGGCAGGCCGGGCAGGCCGGTCGTGCTCCCACGATAGGTGAAGGTGCCGGCGCGGGTTTCGGCGAGGATGCGTTGATCATGCGGATCAAGCGCCGGGAAATTGCAGCCCACATTCGCCAACACGTCAGCGTAGGCGTCGGCGGCGGATTGCGTGCGCACATGCGATTCAAAAAACGGCGCGTCGGCCCACGGACTGTAATCCTGCGGCAGGCGTCCGCCGCGTTCGGTGGTGGCGATGCGGCCCTTTTCCTGGTCGGCGTCGGACGGCCCGAAATGGCCGGGCATGACATTGCCGGCAACGTAGTAGCGCTGCGTGCCGGGGAAACCGCCGTATTGGGCGTTGAGGACCTTGAAAAACGTCGTGGCCGGGCCGGGCTGATAGTAGTTGTTGACGAAGTTCACTTCGTGCGCGCCGCCATCGGTCGCACGGCGCTTCCAGTTGTAGACGACGTTGTTGCGGATATCGAGCCGGCCCGCGTAGGTGTGACCGGCGGCCTTGTCGAGACCACCCGCCAGGCTCCAGTTGCGACCGGAGTTATGGGCCAGCAGGTTGTGATGAAAACTGCCGACATCGCCGCCGATGCTGGCCGCATAACCATGCTCGGTGCCCGGCGGATACTTTTTGTGACCGGCGGCGTTGAGCGCTTCCGAAATCAAGGTGCGTTGCAACGTGATGTTCTTCGCCCCCCGCGAGCTGAACGCTTCGTCGAGCGTCCAACTGATCGAGCAGTGATCGATGATGCAGTTGTCCGCCGACGCCATGCCCATGCCGTCGAGCGTCGTGCCGGAGGTGTTGCCGGGGCGCACGCGCACGTAGCGAATGATCACATCGCGCGCGCCCATCATGCCGAAATTGTAGTTGCTGAGGCAGATACCGAGACCGGGCGCGGTCTGGCCGGCGACGGTGAGCCGGGAGTTTTCCTTCCGCACCACCAGTTTCGACTCCAGCACGATCCGGCCGGAAACGTTGAAAACCACCGTGCGCGGGCCTTCCGCTTCGACTGCCGCCCGCAGACTGCCGGGACCGGAATCGTTGAGATTGGTCACCGCAATCACCCGGCCGCCGCGACCGCCCTGCGCGA
>CBINJL010000695.1:0-1926 GCA_966250925.1 uncultured Opitutus sp.
GATCCGCCGGCAGCGCCAATGGTTCCGGCGGTGCGGCCAGACGTTCATGCCAATGCTGCCCGGCGCGAACATCCGCCTCGTCATGCGCCTGCTCGTCCCACGCAAAATCCTTGTAGTGCCACGCTGGCGCACAGATTTCTCGCCCGGCATAAAGCGCACTCAATTCCTGTGCGATCAACGCCACCGACCAGCCGTCCCCGATCATGTGATGCAGCGTGATCGCCAAACCCTGTCCGCCTCCTTTGAGATTTTGCAGTTTTACGCGCAGGAGCGGCGCGGATGAAAAATCGAAAGGCTCCGCCGCCCACGCCGCAGCATCGTGCCCGAAATCCTCCGAAGTCACCGCAGGCGACTGTGTCGCCGCCAGCGGTAGCGCGACCTCCTCCAGAATCACCTGACGCGGCTCGCCGTCTTCTTCGCGAAAGGCCGTGCGCAGGATTTCATGACGCGCGATCAACTTCGCCAACGCGGAGCTGAACACAGCCGGATCGAAATCACCAACGATGTGAAACGCCGCCGACATGTGAAAAGGCGACGGCCCTGCTCCGCGCGCCTGCTCAAGAATCCAGAAGCGGCGCTGCGCCCGCGACAGCGGATAACTCGCTTGCGCCGGCGCCTTGTTCACCGCCCGTCGCTCATCACCTCCACTCGCCTGCACCGCCGCGGCCAGCGCCTGCACCGTCGGCGCGGCAAAAAACGTTTCCAGATCAACCGCACCGATTCCCTGCAGTGACAGTCGCGACAACACCTGCACCGCTTTCAGACTTTGCCCGCCAACTGCAAAAAAGTCGTCCGTGCAACCGATTTCCTCCGCCGACATCGCCAGCACCTCCGCCCAGATTTCCCGGATGCGCGTTTCCGTTTCATCTCGCGGCGCAATCCGCTCCGTCGCATCAGCCCGGCGCCGACCGCGCGGCTGATTCGCCTGCACCGCCGCGGCAATCGCAGCGCCTTCCCGGAACCGTCGCGCGATGATGTCATACAAACGCCCACCCGCGCTGCGATCCCATTGCCCGCGATCAGAAACAGGCGCCGCGTCCTCCGCACTCGGTGTGCGTTCAGCGGTGCTGCTGTTTTCGCTCAGCGTCACGCTCTTCGCCACCGCGACTTCGACACAACGCAGGCCGGACTCCTCCGTGGCGCCCAGGCCATCAAGAAAGTTCACCACCGGTTCATTGCGCGCAGTGCGCTGAAAGCGAATCGCCAGACGCGTTGCACCGTTGCCCGCCGCACGCTGTGCCGTTTCGCGAATCATGGCGTGCTCCACGCCACGCCCCAACGCGCGGCAACTCAGCAATAGCGTTTCGAGCACCAGCGCGTCGTCCCGATGTTCGTGCAGCACCAGTCCGCACCGGCCGTAGTCGCCGAAACGATCCTTCACCGTGACCAAAAATCCGCCGCGCGCCCCAGCGGTTCCTTCCGCCACCCACGCCTGTATTTCCGCCGCCGACCGACGGGTCGGACAGGCGTGGAACTGATTCGTGCGCAGGATGAGCTGTGCCGCCCGTTCCCAGTCCGACTCCAATGGGAGAAATCCAATTTCGATCTGCAGCGAGGCAATGAAGCCGCCCAGCGAGCCGCTGTCCTTGCGCACCGCTTCGCGCGCCGCGTGTTCGCGATACTTTCGCGTGCGATCACTGTCCTCCGCCGTCGCCGCGCCGGAATCCAACAACCACACGTGCTCCCAGTATTCCGGCGGCGCATCCGCATCGGGCGCCTGCAAACGGCGCACCATCGGCAAGGCCTCGGCCATCGCCGCCAGCTCCACCGGATTGTCGTCGACAAAAACAAAACTGTCCAAGTCGAGTCCGAGTTCCGTCGCCAATTCCACCACATTGCCGGGCTTGGCCCGCCAGTCCGCTTTCAACGCGACAAAGTCGTCACGACGCAGCGTCATGTCAGGGTGCGTCGTCAACACCGCGACGA
>CBINJL010000696.1:0-1918 GCA_966250925.1 uncultured Opitutus sp.
TGAAACTGATGCCGTTTTCGCTGCCGAGGCGCGATTTCACCGAGTCCTTCGCCAGCATGACGTTGAGCGAAAAATGCTTTCCGATGTCGCGGAGGAAATCGAGAAAGCTGATCGGCGCGGTCCAGTCGGCGTTGTCGACCAGGCGGGCGGGGTTTGCCGTGGTTTCGAAATCGAGCAGGCGGGCGAGCTGGCCTTTGATCGAGGCGACGTTGTGCGCGAGTTGCTCGCGGGTGAGCAGATTGCGCTCGGCGGATTTACCGGACGGATCGCCGACCATGCCGGTGGCGCCGCCGGCGAGAGCGATGGGGTGGTGGCCGGCGAGTTGGAAACGACGCAGGGTGAGTTGTCCCATCAGATGGCCGACGTGCAGCGAATCGCCGGTGGGGTCGAAACCGCAATACAGCGTGACAGGTCCCTGCTGCAGGCGCTCGGCCAGAGCGTTGAGATCGGTGCAGTCGGCCAGCAGGCCGCGCCATTGGAGCTCTTCAAGGATCGTCATGGGAAAACCGAAAAACAAAGCGTGGGCGCATCCGTCGGGGCAAGGGGGAAGTGCGGTCGGCGCCGTGCGTCCGGGTCAGGTCCGCTAATGCGCAGCTAAATCACGAAAACAGGGAGGCTTCTATTCGTAAAAACGGATTGCGACCCCTGAGACCCGGGACGTAGGTTCACGGTCCTTTTCGTTCCTCGTCGGCGCGAAAACCCCTCGTATCAACATCCCATTAATTCCCATGCCTCTTTCCGTTGGTTCCTCCGCTCCCGATTTCACCCTTAAAAGCAAGACCGCCGAAGGTCTCGCGGATGTGACGCTCAGCGCGAAATACGCTGAAAAACCGGTGGTGCTGCTGTTCTTCCCGCTGGCCTATACCGGCGTTTGCACGAAGGAGTTTTGCGACGTGACCGCGGGTCTGGGCGCTTACGCGGACCTCGGCGCTGAAGTCATCGGCATCAGCGTTGACAGCCCGTTTGCCCAGGAAGCCTGGGCCAAGGCCAACGGCATCAAGGTCACCCTGGTGAGCGATCTGAACAAGGAAGTCACCAAGGCCTACGACGTGCTCTTCCCCATGCTGGCCGGCGTCGGCGACACCTCCGCACGCGCCGCCTTCGTGATCGGCACGGATGGTTTGGTGAAATACGCCGAGAAGACCGCGGCGCCGACTGAATTGCCCAATTTTGAAGCCGTGAAGGCGGCGCTGGCCGGCTGAGTTTGCCCGGTCCGGCATTACGCCGACCGCGACCGCCGTCGCTGTGACCGTGCGGCGGCCGCGTTTCCCCACCGTTTTTGACCGATCCCATTTCCCACATGAGCCTCCCGAATCCGTTCAACACCCGGGGCACGTTCGAAGCGAACGGCCAGTCCCACGCCCTTTATTCGCTGCCTGCGCTGAAGGCGGCCGGCTACGCGGTGGACCGCCTGCCGGTTTCCATCCGCCTCGTGCTGGAGTCGCTGTTGCGCAACTGCGACGGCAAGCGGGTTTCGGAGGACGCCGTGGCGTCGCTCGCGGGTTGGCAGGCCAAGGCCGATCGCACCGCCGAGGTGCCGTTTGTGGTGGCCCGCATCGTGTTGCAGGACTTCACCGGTGTGCCGCTGCTGGTGGACCTCGCCGCCATGCGTTCGGCGGTCGCCGCGGTGGGCAAGGACCCCAAGATCATCGAGCCGCTCGTGCCGGTCGATCTGGTGGTGGACCACTCGGTGCAGGTTGACTTTGCCGGCTCGGCCGAGGCGCTGACCCGGAATCTGGAGCTCGAGTTCAAGCGCAACCGCGAGCGTTACCAGTTCGTGAAGTGGGGCATGCAGGCGTTTGA
This sequence comes from uncultured Opitutus sp., assembly GCA_966250925.1. Classification (GTDB taxonomy): domain Bacteria; phylum Verrucomicrobiota; class Verrucomicrobiia; order Opitutales; family Opitutaceae; genus Actomonas. The sequence continues at coordinate 1,804 of CBINJL010000696.1, forward strand.
CACCTTCAAGGTCGTGCCGCCCGGCATCGGCATCGTGCACCAGGTCAACCTCGAGTATCTCGCCCAAGGCGTGCTCAAGGACGAACACGGCACTTATTACCCCGACACCCTCGTC
>CBINJL010000697.1:0-1915 GCA_966250925.1 uncultured Opitutus sp.
GGCCATCCTGGATCTGGAAGGTGCGCAGGTAGGGATTGGTCGGCGTGGCGCCGGCGGTGAAGTGGTTCCACTGGGTCTGCGAACGCTTCTGCGGATTGAACTGGTTGGAGGTCAGACCGGTGACAACGAAACCGAGCGTCTTGCTGAGAGGCAGGGTGTAGTCGAAGTCGAAACCGGGGAGCACGTGGTAGGTCGGCTTGCCCATCGGACCTTCGGTCTTCTTGAAGAAGTCCATGGCCTCGGTGTTCATGCTGAGGTAGGCGCGGTATTTGAGCTCAGCATCGGCGCGTTCGAAGGCGTTTTTGCTGATCATGTTGACCGAACCACCGAGCGAGGAGGCCGGGTCCTGCGGACGGGGCGACTTCACGAGCTCGACGCGGGAAACGTTGTTGATCGAAACCTGCTCGAACTCAAAGGCGCGGGTATTGCCGCCGGAAGCCGCGGACGCCATCTGGGCGCCGTTGACCGAGATGGTGGTGAAGTTGTCCGCGAAACCGCGCACCGACATGGTGCGCACGTCGGCCGCGACGTAGTCGACGCTGACGCCCGGCAGATACTTCATGAACTCGCCCACGTTGCCTTCGGTGACGTCGCCGAAGGAATCGGCAGCGACCACGTTCTTCAGGTTGACGGAGTTGCGCTGTTCGTTGGCCGCGATGTTGGCGGCGTTGGTCTCGCGCGCGGTCTGCACGGTGAAGACGTCGAGCACGATGGTGTCGTCTTCGCCGGCAATGGCCTTGCTGGTGAGGGTGAAGTCCTGCGTGGTGACCTGACCGGCGGTCAGCGTCACGAGCTGGGTCTTCGTATCGAGACCGGTGTAGGCTACCTGCACGGAAACTTCTCCGGCGGGAAGCCCGGTGAGACGGTAGTCGCCGTATTCATTCGAGAGCACCACTTGGGAGCTGCCGACGACGGAGACGCGCGCATTGGAAACATAGCGGCCCGAGATATGGTTGAACACACGGCCTTCAAGAGTGGCCGTGCCCGATTGAGCATGCAGGTTCGGCAAAGCGAACAGCAGCGTGAAAAGCGCCAGGAATCCGGCGCGCAGCGTGACGAAACAAGCGGACGACAAAGTCCGCTCTCGCGTAAACGAGCATTCCGACATGGGGAGGGTGTGTTGGGGTTGAGGTCTTGAAGTTACCACGACTGCCAAAAGACAGGGGCAACAATCCTTCATATTTGAAGGACAAGTCCGTAAATGAAATCCCCACGAATACGGTCAATGCTTTTCCTATCTGAACTTAATGTTCTTATATGAACTTTTGACGTTAAATCAGTGCCGGCATGTCCCGCGTCAAAAAACTGAATCCGAGTTTGGGCATGCGTCGGTGTGAGCACACTCATCTGCGGAGGTAGAAGGAGCGGGCGACGACAGCGGTTCTCCACTCGCGGCGTGAAGGGCCGGGATGTGCACCGAATCCAGATGGCCTAGGAACGCACTCACCACCCGCCCTCACATCAGTTCCGACAGCGCGGCCCGATCCATGTCGTCGAAATCCTGATTTTCGCCGCCCATGCCCCAGACAAAGGAATACGCCCCGGTGCCGGCGCCGGCGTGGATCGACCAGGAAGGCGACATCACCGCCTGGCCGTCGCGCACCACCAGATTGCGCGTGCCATCGGGCGGTCCCATGAAGTGCATCACGATCGAGTCCGGATCGAGGTCGCAGTAACAATACACCTCGGAACGTCGCGCGTGGGTGTGCGGCGGCATGGTGTTCCAGACACTGCCTTCGCTGATGACGGTGACGCCCATGACGAGCTGACAACTCTCCACCAAACCGGGCGCGATGTATTTGAACAGCGTGCGCACGTTGCCGGTGAGTTGTTCGCCGAGCGAGGTGCCGTTCACTTCCTCGAAACGGATCAAGCGCGTCGGATACTCCGCGTGCGCGGGATTACTGAGCAGATA
>CBINJL010000698.1:0-1915 GCA_966250925.1 uncultured Opitutus sp.
ACGGCGGTTCCGAAAACGACGGTGAGGTCGTGGTCTGGGCAGACGCCGAGGCGGTGCCGTCCAACGGAGTCTGGGACGCCTGGCGCCAACGCTGGTTGACGGTAGATGATCAGATGCACGACATCGATGTGGCGGACGGCGTGCGTGGAGAGGGCGCATTTTCGTCGGCGCTGGGGCGCGAGGATTCCGCGGGATACGCGCGGTTGGTGGCGCCGATGCAGGTCATTCAGGATCGGGTCGGACTGACCTACCTTTATACCCAGACGGTGGAGGACGGAAACGCCATCACCTACGGGGTGGACAGCACCCGGGGCGAAAATCACTCGCCGTTGCTGACGCAGGACGAGTTGCCGGAAGGCGAAGTGGACGGGATCGCGCGGCTGCAGGCGGAGGCCGTGCCGCACTTCACCGCTATCCGGCGTTGGGAAATGTGGGGACTGCTGAAGTCGGTCTTCAGTCCGATCATCGGACCCTCCGGCCGGGTCACGGCGATGGTCGGCGCGGATGTCGATGTTTCGATCATCGAGCATGAAACGCGTCACGCGTTGCTGACGGTGTTTTTGATCGGGCTGCTTTCGCTGGTTGCCGCGTCGGTGTGGTCGCTGCAAATCGCGCGCGGACTGCGGCGTCCGCTGGAAGAATTGAAACGGGGGGCGCTGCGACTCGCGACGGGGGATTACGAACCGATTTTGGTGGAACGTCCGATCGAACTGCGCGAGTTGGCCCGCGCCTTCAATCGTCTCGGCGGGGAGTTGCGCGAGACCAAGGCGCGTTACGATGTCGAAAGCGCGGCGCGCATGCACGATTTTGATTGGCGGTTGATCGAGAAGCGGGTGCCGGCGCCGGACAACGTCGCGACCGTGCTTGCCGCGCACGCGGCGACGCAACGGTGGCAGGTGGCTGGTCGTGGCGGCATGGCCGTGCCGTTGGCCCGCGGGGACGTGGTCGTGGTCTGGCTCAACCCGGATTGGGCGGAGGCGGCGGACGTGCGCGCGCGGGTTGTAGTGGCGACGGCGATACGCGCCCGGATCGATGAAACGGGTGCGGACGAGCCGGAGTCATGCGAACTGTTTACCTGGCCGGCGGAAGTGCGCGCCGCGGTGGTTTTGACCGGAGCGGCGGCGGAGGTGCGTTATCTGCGCTCGGATGTTGCCGCAGCGTGGCGCATGACTTCGGCCGCAGCGGCTGGCGAGCGGACGGAGCTTGGCTTTGTCGATGCGGCGGGGGACCTGCGGCTGATTTGTCCGCCTGATTCCGAAAACGGAGACACGACGCAATGACGACCGTGGAAATCATTGCGATCCTCGGTGCGACGGCGCCGTTTGACCGCCTGACTGCGGCGGAGCGCGAGCGTGTGGCCGGCGTGATGCGGCAGATGCACTATCTGCCCAACAGCCTGATTCAGCCGGCAGGCGAACCGCTCGGGCGACTCCTGCTGCGGGTGGACGGCGAGTGGCTTGCGGACGGCCGGCGGATGCCGCCGATCCTTGGTGTCGAAGCGCTGGTGAACTCCACTGCATTCGCGGCGGATCTGATGGCCGGACCGAGCGACGTGAACTGCCTCGCCTTGTCCAAGGGCCACTTTTTTACGGTGATGAACCAATGTCCGGCGGTGTTGCTGGCCTTGCTGGGACGGGCGGACATGCCGGCGCAGGAAAGGGAATTTCGATGAGAATGCGGGAGCAGATCGTCTTTGCGGTGCTGCCGCTGTTTTTCCTACTGGGCCTGGTCGCCAACGGCCTGGCGTGGTGGCTGCAGGAGCGTCAGTTGCTCTTCGGCTGGGAAAAAACGGCCCGTGCGGTTGTAATCTCGCTCGGTGCGCAGGCCCGGGACGTTCCGATCGGCGAGTCGCCTTTCGAGGCGGACCAGGTGGCGCAGGCGGTAGAAGGGCAGCTTCTCCTCCAGCTCCCGCACA
>CBINJL010000699.1:0-1906 GCA_966250925.1 uncultured Opitutus sp.
ACGCGTTCCGGCATCGGCAGCAGCGCAAAGGTTCGTGCCGATGCGAGATTGGCCTCAGGCAGCCCCATTGAGGTGATGCGTGGAGCGGTTGCACATCCCGACAGAATCAGGCCGGCGAGCAGAACGGTGGCAAAGGAAAGGAATTTCATCCCGGCAATGGAGAACGTTTTGCGAAACCGCTCGCAAGCCCTGTCACCCCACCGCGCGCAACACCGGAGGCGTCCCCTAGAACAACTCGCCCTGGGCTGCGCCGTAGCGCCGCTCGGCCTCTGCCGTCGTTGAGCGCATCTCCAAATCGCGTAGCCGCGCCACCAGCGCCGCCCCATCCGCGGCCGCCCGCACCGCCGGCAGCACCGGCAGGTCCGGATTGAAGGTTGTAAGTTGTTTGTTGATACGCAGGCGATCGGCTTCCGCCGCAACCATGACCTGAAACCGGGGCGGCTTCAGTTCCGCCGCTGCGGCGATCACTCCTTCCAGCGAACCGTGCTCCTGCAGCCACTTCGCCGCCGTCTTTGGTCCCACGCCCGCCAGGCCGGGAATGTTATCCACGGTATCACCTATCAGCGCCAGATAGTCTGCGATTTTCTGCGGCCCGACGCCGAACTTCTCCTCGACTTCAGCCACGCCCATATTGCGCCAGCCCAGCCGCGGATTCGCCGTCGGCGGCGGCAGCAGCATCGTAATGTCCGCGGTCACCGTCTGGGCAAAATCCTTGTCCGTGCTCACGATCTTCACCTTGTGCCCTTCGCGCGCGAGCGCCACCGCCTGAGCCGCCAGTAGGTCGTCGCTTTCGACGCCTTCGATCTCAACCGCGCCCAGCCCCATCAGCCGCGTGAGCTCCTTGATCACCGGTATCTGCTGCCGCAACGCATCCGGCATTTCTTCGCGCTGCGCCTTGTATTCGGGCAACAGCGCCAGCCGATCCTGCGCTCCGCCCAGATCAAAAAACACCATCACGCCGGCCGGCGATTCCTGATCCTCCAGTTTCCAGATCGTCTTCACCCAACCGTGCAGCGCGTTGGTCGGAAAACCGTCCGCCCGCGTCAGCTCGGGAATCGCGAAGAAACAACGGTAGGCCAGGTTGTAGCCATCAATCAGCAGCCAGGTCGACATGGCGCGAAGTCAGGCCCGCCGTCCCGGTCGGCTCAAACCCAAAAACACCCGCCGCCGCCCCTCCCCATTTGTCACATAATACGTGACAAATGGGACACCGCGGCAGGTCTCGATTGCGGTTGCGCTTGCCGTGACTCGCCGCCGCACGCGAACGTTGCCCGTGTTTTGGCTGAAGAAAGTTCTGGGCACCCTGCTCTCGCCCCTCGCAGCGACGTTGATCCTGCTGCTGCTCGGACTGGGATTGTTGCTGCTCCGGCGCCAACGCGCGGCCGTCGCCTGCGGATTGGCGGGCCTGGCCACGTTACTCGTCTTTAGCAACGAAGGCGTCGGCGATCGCCTCATCGCCGGACTCGAACGCCAACACCCGCCCTACTACGTCGAGACGATTGAAACCACCCCAGGCGATTTGGCCGAGTGCGATTTCATCGCCGTCCTCGGCGGCGGCCACAACAGCGACACGCAACAGGCCGCGCTCGGTCGTCTCAGCGGCTCGTCCCTCGCGCGACTGACCGAAGGCGTGCGTCTGGCCCGCCTGCAACCAACCGCAATCCTGTTGATGTGCGGCGGATTCGCTCCGGGCCGCGCCGACAGCCACGCCGCCGTTCTCGCCCAAGCGGCGACCGAGCTGGGCATCGCGTCCACCCGCATCCGACTTTTGACCGATGTGCGTGACACTCATGACGAGGTCAACGCGATCCAAGCCGCCACCGGCACTGCCCCCGCCAAAGTAGCCCTCGTCACGTCCGCCTGGCACATGCCCCGCGCGGCCGGTCTGGCTCAACATGCCGGCATC
>CBINJL010000700.1:0-1904 GCA_966250925.1 uncultured Opitutus sp.
TCGCCTACACGCCCATTCAGGGCGTCGGCTACATCGGCTACGACCTCGACGCGCCTTACCGCGACGACGCGCAGTGGGACTTCGATGCCTGGGTCGGTTATGGCCGCCGCATCTGGAGCGACCGCATCGATTGGCGCATGCAGTTGAACGTCCAAAACATCGGCATCGGCAACGAACTCGTGCCGATCACGGTGCAGCCCGACGGCACCCCGGCGGCCTACCGTATCAGGCCGGCGCAAAACGTATTCCTCACGAACACCTTCAAGTTCTGAGGTTATTGGTTGGTCCCAATACGAACACGAAACCCCCGGTCGAAAGGCCGGGGGTTTTTTAGTGGAGGGATCAGAGAATGCGAGGCGCGGGAAACGGACGAGGACGTCCGTTCTCCATGACCCTGAATTCCGCGATTAATATTTAACGCAGAGAACGCAAAGTCCGCAAAGAAAGGCGGTGAGGAGATAGCAACAACTGCGCAGGCGCTCACCCAACGGGTGAATTCGAGATGAGGTGGGTTTGGCCGTATCTCACTCTGTGATCTCTGTGCCCTCTGTGGTTAAACTACGGAATTTAGGCTGAAACGCTGGGCGCCACTGGAGCACGGACGTCCTCGTCCGTGTGCGGTGGTTTGGCCGGGATCGAGTCGCGCCGACGGATGGATCGCCGGCGGTTCGTATCCTAATTATAAATACGACTTACGGCCGGTCAGCATCCGCTCCGGCGGCGGCCTGGCGGCGGAACGCGGCCGGCGTCACGCCGAACTTTTTGCGAAACTTGCGAAAGAAACTGTTGGGATCGGCGATGCCGATCGTCTCTGCGATGGCAAGGATCTTGGTCTGCGGGTGGTCGACCAGAAAACGGGAAGCCTTGAGCAGCCGCATGTCCTCGATGAACGCCCGCACCGTGCAGCCCTTGGTGCTGCGAAAGTCGCGTTCGAGCTGGCGGCGGGAAATACCGATCTTTTCGGCCAGCACCGCCACGCTGAGGTGGGGATCGCAGCAATGCATGTTCACATACGACACCGCCTGCTGCAGCCGCGACGGGTCCTGGGCGGCGACGGCGGTGCTTTCGCGTGCGACCACGGTCTTGGGCGCCACGGTTTCGATGGCGGCGTGGCGTCGCTTGCCCGCAAGCAGATCGGCCAACAGCGCGACGCCACGGCGGGCGATTTCCGCCCAATCCGGATCGATGCTGCTCAATGCGATGTCACCCGATTCGCAGTCGAGGGGATCGTTGCCCACGCCGATGAGCGCGAGTTCGCCCGGCACGTCGATCCCGCTGTCGCGGGCCGCGGCCAGCAGTCGGGCGGCGAGGCAATCGTTGCCGGCAAACACGCCGGTGGGGCCGCGGCGATGGTGAAAAATCTCCCGTAACGCCTGCTGCCATGCGGCGTCGTTGTCGTGCCAGGCCTGGCCGATGCGGCGGTGCGCGGGCGGCAGCAGCCGACAGTCGCAGCCGGCGCGGTGCAGTTCGTCGCGAAATCCGTCGAGGCGAAGACGATTGGCGGTGTCGTCGCTGAACGGCGCCCAAACGAAGTCTCGGCAATTACGTTCCAACAAATGTTTGGCGGCGAGTCGGCCAATGGCGAATCCATCGGGTTCGATTCGTGGCAGGGTTTCGCTGCCGTGGTGCACTGTGATCGTGACGCACGGCGGTTCCAACTCGTGAGCCCAGGTCGCGGTATCCGGGCCGCCATGATGGGCGAAGGCGAGAATGCCATCGCCGCTCCAACGCGTCGGCATCACGCCGGTGTGCAGCGAGTCGGTGATGAGTTGCCAGTGATGCGCGCGGGCCAGGTTTGCGAGATCCTGCAGCAACGCCGGTGGCGCGCCCGGCATCAGCAGGAGAATCCGCGGACGATGAGGCCGGTCCTCGGGACCGCGTAGGATCCGCATGATCGGCCGTGG
>CBINJL010000701.1:0-1902 GCA_966250925.1 uncultured Opitutus sp.
CGAACGCCGACGGTTGGAAATTGCCCGCGCGCTCGTCACCGACCCGAAGTTCCTCCTGCTCGACGAACCCTTCGCCGCGATCGACCCGATCTCCGTTTCCGAAGTCCAGCGCATCGTCGTCTCGCTCAAAGCGCGCGGCATCGGCATCATCATCACCGATCACAACGTCCGCGAAACGCTCCGCATCGTCGACCGCGCCTACCTCATTCATCAGGGCCAGGTGCTGACCAGCGGCCCGGGCGACTTTCTCATCCGCGACGAACGCGCCCGCGAGATCTACCTCGGCAAGGACTTCAACCTCTAGGCCCATCGATTCTTTCTCTTTCTCGTTCTCCCCAATCTTGCCTCTCCGTCTCCCCGCCGCTCGTTCTCCCCACTCCCGCCTCTCCGACTCTCCGCCATGAACCGCACCATCAACGGCATCACCGTCGAACACTTCTACACCACCTACCGCCAGAAGCTGAAACTCGAACTGATCACCGACGGCAGCGGACTGCACCGGCTTATCCGTGAAGGCGCCATCAACCGCCCCGCCCTCGCCCTCACCGGCTTCTTCAAATACTTCGCCCATAAACGCGTGCAGGTGCTCGGCGCCGCCGAGATGACGTATCTCAAATCGCTCAGCCGCGAAACCCAGGAAGACGTGTTCCGCGGCATGGCCCGCCGCCAGGTGCCGTGTTTCATCCTCACCCGCAACTACGTGCCGACCCGCGCCATGTTGCAGGTGTGCACCGAAATGGGCCTGCCGATTTTTCGCACGCCGATGATCACCCGGCACTGGATCAACATCGCCACGCTTTGCGTCGACAACGAGTTCGCCCCGTTCGCCTCCGAGCACGCCACCATGCTCGACATCAAGGGCATCGGCGTGCTGCTCCGCGGCGACAGCGGCGTGGGCAAAAGCGAATGCGCCCTCGCCCTCATCGAGCGCGGTTACTCACTCGTGGCCGATGATCTCACCCACATCCGCCTGGTCGACGAGCGTGAACTCATCGCCACCAGCCCGCCGCTCAACCGCGGCTACATGGAGTGCCGCGGCCTCGGCATCATCAACATCGCGGAAATGTTCGGCGTGAAAAATGTGCGCCTCGAAAAACGCATCGACCTGGTGGTGTCGCTGCGCGAGTGGACGCCCGACGTCGTCGAGGAGCGCACCGGTTTGGAGGAGAATCATTACGAAATCCTCAACATTCCCATTCCCGAGGTGGATCTCTACGTGCGTCCCGGCCGCGACATCGCCCGCCTTGTCGAAGTCGCCGCGCTCGTGCAGGCGCTCAAGAACATGGGCCACGATCCGGCCAAGGAATTCAACGAACGCCTGATCGCCCACATGGCCGACCCCGACCGCGACGACACCCCGCGCGTCACCCGCCTGAGCCGCGAGTAAACGCGGCCCTGCCGGCGCCCCTTCCGATCACCGCCACGAACAGAGCGGATCATGCCCGCTTATAGCGGTGTTGTTTCCCGTGCCGACGCTTCATTCGGCACCAGGCGTGACGATGTGCGCGATTCCCCTGCCACAGCCGCAGATTCGCAAACGTAATTCCTTTTCAACTACGCCATGAAGTTGGGCCGCAAAATCGTCCTGGCCGGTATTCTCTCCGGAATCCTGGCCGTGACCTCGCTCCTGATCATCCAACGCTCCGTCATCCGCGATCAAGGCATCGCGCTGACCCGCAACGCCATGCGCGCCGCCGTGCTGGAGGCGGAGAATATCCGCGAATCCATCTCCGCGCTCGGCGAAGCCGGCGCGTTCGATCGACGCAAACTTTTGGCCGATTTCCGGGCCACCGGCAATCTGCACGACTCCGCGCTCTACGACACCATCCCGGTCGTCGCCGCCTGGAAGGCGATTGAGCGCGTGACCGTCGAGGAGAACTACACTTTCCGCGTGCCCAGCCA
>CBINJL010000702.1:0-1899 GCA_966250925.1 uncultured Opitutus sp.
AATGCCACCGCGGGCGGCGTCAGCTACGGGTTTCGCCCGGTGCGGATCGGCGGGGAGATCGGTGCGAGTGTGGGCGAGTGGAACTCGCATCGCGCGGATCTGTTGACGGGCTTCGAGCTGGGTGCCGGTTGGGCGGCCGATTTCGCCGCGGCCTGGTCGGAATCGGACGGGCCGTTTGCCGACGCCGATCACGAGTTTTCCCGCTACAACGCCCGACTGCAGCAGCGCTCGGATCGCAGCGCGACCGATCTGATGGTGGGTTATCAGGACAAGTTCTTTGGCTGGCCCAATCTCTACACGCCCTTCAATTCGCCGGAGACCGAGGACATTCAAACCCTGTTGATTCTCGGCACGCATCGCCAGGCCGTGGGCGAGGCCGGCAGCTTCGTCGAGGTGGGCGGTTACTACCGGCGCAACGACGACAACTACGCGTTCAACCGCTACGCGCCGGTTGGTCCGGTGCCGCCGTTCAAGCACACCACGCAAGTTACCGCGGCGGGCGGCAGCATGCATTGGATGTTGGGTGAACGCACGACGTTGGAAAGCCGCCTGTGGGTTTTGGCCGATGAACTGGAATCGACTTCGCTCTCGTTCGGGTCGTTCAACAGTCGCACCCACCTCACGGCGGGCACGTATCTGCGTCATCGGGAACCGTTGGCCGATGGCAACGCTTTCGAACTGGTGAGCGGTGTCGGCTACGACGACACCAATCGCGGCGACGATGCGCTCACGCCGGTGGTGGAACTGGGGTGGACGACGCCGCGCGGTTTCTGGCGGCGTTGGTCTGCTGGTTACAGTTCGGCCTCGCAGGCGCCCAGCTACACGGCCCTCGCGGGCAACCCGAATGGCGGATTGTTTCGCGGCAACGCTTCCCTCGATCGCGCCAGCAGTCGCACGCTCGATCTGACCGGCGCGTGGTCGGCGGGGCCGTGGACGGGATCGGTCGGCGCGTTTTATCGCTGGGATGACGATCTGGTCGACTGGACTTTCCGCAACGGCGTCTTCGGTCGTTTGGCGGCGGCGGTGGAATTGGAAACCGCCGGCGTGGAACTTCTCGCTCAACGCAGCGGCGAACACCTCGATCTGGTGTTCGGCTATTCGTGGCTGGAGAAACAATCCGACTACGGTGCGGCCACGGTCGACGGCAGTTTTTATGCGCTGAACTTTCCCAATCATCGCCTCACTGCGGCCGTGGTTTGGCGCGCGACCGCCGATATCACGCTGCGGCTCGACAACGAGTTTCGCTGGCAGGAACCGAATCCGTTGCGCGTGAACGGTCAGGACCGTGCGGCGCTCAGTTCGCTGGGACTTTACTGGCGCACGCCATGGGCGCGTCAGCTCCAGCTTTCGCTCCAGGTCGACAACGTATGGGATTCCGAATTCGAGGAAATTCCCGCCGTGCCGGCCGCGCCGCGTCAGGTGGCGGTGGGCGCGCGCTGGCGTTGGTAAACAACACGATCCGTTCCGCCGCCGGAGCGCGATCGGACCGCGGGTAACCGCGTTGTCGGCTTGCCGCCGTCGGGCGGAGGGCTTCCCGTGTGCAACGAGTCATGCCCAACGACGCACCGTTCCTTTCGCCCGAATTTGAGATCCGCTGGTCCGCCCTCACGCCGGACCGCATCGTGCCCGACATTCGCCGCGCGCTGGCGGAGGCGCAGGCCGCGATCGATGCCATCGCCGCGCAACCGCTCGACGCGGTCACTTACGAAAACACCTTTCTCGCGCTCGAAGCCGCGACCGAGACGCTCAACCGCGCCTGGGGCAAGGTCACGCACCTGCAATCGGTGGCCGATTCGCCGGCCTTGCGCGAGGCGCACAACGCGATGTTGCCGGAAGTCTCGGCCTTCTCCGCCCGCATTCCGCTGAATCCGACATTGTGGGCGCGTCTGCGGGCCTACG
>CBINJL010000703.1:0-1898 GCA_966250925.1 uncultured Opitutus sp.
AGCGGCGGTTTATTTCTGCGAACGTGATTTCCAGGCTTCGACAATCTGGCGGATCGTTTCCTCCAGCGAAACCGAGATGTCCCAGTTGGGATAATGCTCCCGCATCTTGCGCAGGTCGGAGTAGTAGCAGATGTGGTCGCCGATGCGGTTCTCCTCCACGTAGCTGTAAACCTGGGCCTGACCGGAGAATTTCTCGGCGATCTTGAACGCTTCGAGAATCGAGCAGGTGTTGGCCTTGCCGCCGCCGAGATTGTAAACCTCGCCGGTGCGGGGCGCCCCGACGAAGGCGGCCATGAAGCGGGCGACGTCGAGCGAGTGAATGTTGTCGCGGACCTGTTTACCCTTGTAACCAAAAACCCGATACTCGCGGCCTTCGAGATTGCACTTCACCAGGTAGGAAAGGAAGCCGTGCAGCTCGACGCCGGTGTGATTCGGTCCGGTCAGGCAGCCGCCGCGCAGGCAGCAGGTGGGCATGTTGAAGTAGCGGCCGTATTCCTGCACCATCACGTCGGCGGCGACCTTCGAGGCGCCGAACAGCGAGTGCTTCGACTGGTCGATGGAGAACGTTTCCGCGATGCCGTGGGCGAAGGCTGGATCGGCGTAGTCCCAGCGCGTTTCGAGTTCGCTGAGGGCGATGCGATTGGGCGCGTCGCCGTAAACCTTGTTGGTGCTCATGTGCACGAACGGCGACTCCGGGCAGGCCTGACGGGTGGCTTCGAGCAGGTTGAGGGTGCCGACCGCGTTGGTGTCGAAATCGTCGAACGGGATGGCGGCGGCGCGATCGTGCGAAGGTTGGGCGGCGGTATGCACGATGACGTCGGGCTTCACTTCCTTGAGCAGGGTCAGCACGCCGGCGCGGTCGCGGATATCGACTTCGTGATGCACGAAACCGGGCAAATCCACGCTCAGTCGCTGCTGGTTCCAACGCGTGTCGCCCTGCGGACCGAAAAACACGGCGCGCTGATTGTTGTCCACGCCGTGGACGGTGTAACCCAGTTCGCGGGCGAAATAGGTGCAGACTTCGGAACCGATGAGTCCGGACGAGCCGGTGACGAGCAGAGTTTTTGCCATGGGAAATGAGACGGAGTGCGGACCGAAACACGCGGCACCGGTGGAGGCAAGAACGGGCTGGCGACAGGGATTGACGCGATGCGGTCGGACGGTTGGGCTGCGCCACCATGCCGTCGCGCGCCGACTACAAGAATACCTGGAACGAACTCGCCCAAACGCCGGAGGACGCCTTTCTCTACGTCGGCGGCACCCGCGATGAAGCCGAACTCGATGGCACTGCGGTGCATGCGCTCAACGTGTTGCGCGCCACCGCCGGCATCCGTCCGGAAGACGATGTGGTCGAGATCGGTTGCGGTGTCGGCCGCGTGGGCAAGGCCCTGGCCGCCCACGTGAAAAGCTGGACCGGCTGCGACGCCTCAGGCGCGATGGTCAGCCACGCGAATCGTCGCTTGGCCGACATCGCCAATGCGCGCGCGATCGAGATCTCCGGTCATGATTTGCAGCCGTTGGCGGATGCCTCGGTCGACGTCGTGTATTCGACCGTCGTTTTCATGCACCTCGATGAGTGGGACCGTTTCCGCTACATTCAGGAAGCGATGCGCATCCTGCGACCGGGCGGACGTTTCTGGTGCGACAACATCAGCATCACGACCGAAAACGGCTGGAAATATTTCGCCGAACATTGCGAAGCGTTCAAACCCTTGGAGCGGCCGACGCATATCGCGAAGTGTTCGACCCCGCAGGAACTTGAAACCTACCTCAAGCGCGCCGGTTTCACCGACGTGAAGACCCGCGAGCGCGATCTCTGGGTCGACGCGTGGGGCGTCAAGCCGACGGGCGCCTGACCGATCCCGTCGGCGGCAGCAGCGCCAGCCCGCCGGCCGGCA
>CBINJL010000704.1:0-1885 GCA_966250925.1 uncultured Opitutus sp.
GGGAAGTCAGGCGGGCGTTCTGGCCCTTGCGGCCGATGGCGATGGCAAGATCGTCCTCCGCGACCTTGAGCAGGATGCGGCGACCCCGTTCGTCGATGTGGATCTCGCGCGGCACGGCCGGTTTGAGCGCCTCGTATACCATCTGCTCGGGATCGGCAAAGTAGTTGATGATGTCGATCTTCTCACCGTTGAGTTCGCGCACGATGGACTTCACCCGCGCGCCGCGGGCCCCCACGCAGGCGCCCACCGGATCGACTTTGGGATCACTGGAAACGACCGCCATCTTCGTGCGGTAGCCCGGCTCGCGGGCAAACGCTTCGATGCGCACGGTGCCGTCGGCGATTTCGGTGACTTCGAGCTCGAACAGGCGGCGCACGAAACGCGGGCTGGCGCGACTGAGCATGAGCTCGGGACCGCGCGGCGTGCTCTCAATGGCGGCGAGCAGACAGCGGATGCGATCACCGGGCGAGTATTCCTCGCCGGGGACCTGTTCGCGGCCCATCAACAGCGCCTCGGCCTTGCCCAGATCGACGTAGATGTCATTGCGTTCGCGGCGGCGCACCGTGCCGGTGACGATGTTGCCGACCATGTCCTTGAAGTCGTCGTAAATGCGGTCCTTCTCGAACTGGCGCAGACGCTGCATGATGGCCTGACGGGCGGTCTGAGCCGCGATGCGGCCGAGGTAGGCCGGATCGATTTCCTTCTCGATAAGGTCGCCGATCTGCACCCCGGGCTGCACCGCGCCGGCGCGTTCGATGTGGATCTCAGTCTTGGGATCGCTCACCGAATCGACGACTTTAAGCAGCGACCACGCATGGAGTTGGCCGTTGCGCGGATCGATCTCGATCTTCAATTCCTGGCCGGAGTTCACGCCCTTCTGGGCCGCCGTCTTGATGGCGTTGACGATCGTCGCGATCATGTCGGCGCGCTCGATGCCCTTCTCCTTTTCCATGTATTCGAGGACGGATAGAATTTCGCTGCTCATGAGGACGGTGTGATTGCGGGAAGGTGAATGAGAAAAAAAAAGCGGGCCGGAGGCCCACCTTCAGAGTGACTTAAAACTGAAATGTGAGGGCCGAATGTAGCCGCCCCTAAAATTCGTTGTCAAGTCCGCCTCCCTGCGGAGCGCTCAGCCTCGATCTGCCAGCCCATCAAACCCTGCACGTGCCCCCACGCCAAGGGGTTGCGCTTGCCATCCACCAGACCGATCAGCCGCACCGCCTGCACGAGACTGTCCGCCTGGTCGCCTGGTCGCGCCAGACACCACCACCGGAAACCGACCTCGTCCGACAAATGCCCGCCTGCGACCAGCAACGGCAACAGCCCGTCGCCCCACAGGTTGTCCGCCCGCGGCTGCGGCACGGCCTGAATCGCTCCGACTCCGAGCATCACCGTGCGCCACCAATTGGCATACCCCACCTGCGACCGCGCCGCCCGCACATCCAACAACACGCCGTCCGCCGCCGCATCACCTTGCGGCCAGTTCGCCGCCATTTGCGCCAAACGCTCCGGCCACCCGTCGCCATCTCCACTGCCGGCCGCCACCCAATCGCGATAACTGTGCAAACGCCGCAACGGATGATTGGCCGGTCGCACGCCCTGCAGTTTCCAACGTCCGCGCAGGGTGTCGAAAACCGTCGCCGGACTCACCGCCGTCCGCTCCCAGTCGCGCAACGGCCAGCGGCCCCCGGCGTAGAGCATGCCGACGCGGTTGAAACGATAGCCCAGGATTTCCAACGCCGTGTGGTGACACGCCTCGCGCCAGCCGAGCTTGGTAATCCGCCGTTCCGCGTAGCCGCGTTTCCCCTGCCAACGCCGGCGAGCTTCACGCTCCAAGCGCCGCCCCGCCTCAGCCGCGCCCAATTCGAGCCAGGATGCGGCCAAC
>CBINJL010000705.1:0-1877 GCA_966250925.1 uncultured Opitutus sp.
GATGGGGCGCCAGCAGATCGAGGCGCAGGGTTTTGCCGTCCTGAGCGAAGCGGGCGGAGCGGCCGTCGGGAGCGATGGTGATTTCCGCAGCCGTCACGAGCGCCCAGCGCACGTCGGCTCCTGCTCGAAGGCCGGTCAATTCGTCTTGAACGAGCACACGCCGGTGGCGGTCGAGTTGGAAGCCACGTTGTGCAGATTCGACCTGATCGGCATAAACGGCGGTGAGGTCGAACACCACGCCGGGTTCGTCGCCGTCGTCGAATCGGGTGATGGCGGCGTGACCGGCGGCGACCTGGAGTTGGTTGTCGATCACGAGCGTATTGTGGCTGCGGTTGTTGAGGCGAAACACGCGCCAGCGGTCGGCATCCTGGTGACTGGCCCACAGTTTGATGCCGGCCTTTTCGAGGCTGTGGTAGTCCTGTGCGCCGAGATCCCGCGCCCAGCGCACGCCGTCGGATTCGAAGACAAACGATCCCGCATCCATGTGAGCGTGGCTGAGCGTGGCGCCGCCGCCCTTGGCCGCGAGATAACTGGCGGCCGGGTCGGACCCAGAGCTGCGCAGGATCGCGACGGCCTGTTCGCCGGTGGAACGCCAGGCCAGGGGCAGCCCGGGATCGCGGGTCTCGGGCAACGCCTGCCACCAAAGCAGAGCGAGCGGCGAAAAGCGGTTGCCGGTCAACGCATCCGGATTGTCCAACCAGGCGGTGAGCGTTTGGCGGTGTGGCACCAGCAGTTCCGGCCGGTGTTGCTCGCGGGCGAACCAGAACAAGGCGGGCGCGAATCCGACCGATTCCCAGCCGTCGGAGAAATTGTAGGAAATGCCGGACGGCCCGAACAACTGCCCGAGCACGGCGGCGCTGGAAAGGAATCCGGGGCTCGCGGGCAGATCCCAATCGGTCCCCAGCGCGTGGCGCAGGGCTTCGATCATGATGACCTGATAAGTCGTGCCATAACTCCAGTAGCCCGGGCCTTCCGGATAAAGTCCGTCGGGGCGATAGGGCTCCAGACCGTAGGTGATCAGTTCACGCGCACGGCCGAGCACCGTGCGGGCGAGGTCGGGTTCATCTTCCGCAATGGCGAGGGCGCCGAGCGTGAGTCCGCCCCAGCAAACCTGATTCCAATTGTTCGGGCGACGATACCAGCCGGGCTCGCCCTCATCGTTGTTCAAGCCGGGAACGATGCCGTGGCGGACAATGGCATCGCGCAGGGTTGCGCGGGATGCAGGCGAAAGCAGCGCATGCAGTTCGTCGTAACCGATCGCGACGGCGGCGGTCATCTCGGCGACATCGAGGAAGTGCGGCGGATTCCAGTCGGAAAATGCGGCGGCGGCCAGTAACTCGCGTTCGGCACGGCGGGCAAAACGTTCGTCTCCAGAAAGGTGATACGCACAGACCAGATGCAGCACGCGGCGCAGGACTTCGCGTGAAACGGCCAGCAGGCGCACGCCCGTCACTTCACGGGTGACGACCGGCGTGTCGAGCAGCGTCCGGGATTCGGCGAGCAAGGTCTCAGCGATTTGAGCGAGCTGGGGATCGCTTTTTGTCTGCTCAATCTGGCGTTGCCACGTGGCTGCATCGGCCAGCAGGCGCGGGCGCTCCGTTTGCAAACTGGCGAGCGGATCAGTGTCGCTCGGTGAGGCGGTGGCGAAACACAATGCGGACGCGAGTCCGGCCAGAATGGTGGCGCCGATTTGGCCGTCGCGGAAAGGGGTAAAGCGGCGAAAGAATGACGACATGCGACCTTGGGGCGTTGGGGGGGGGGGCTAACGAACGAGGGAGGCGGGCGCCATGGCGCGGGAAACTCCTCAGCCGAGAAAACACGATGCATGAAAAGTCTGCCAAGCGGGGCGGTATTCATCGCGTTGAACGGGCGAAGTG
>CBINJL010000706.1:0-1877 GCA_966250925.1 uncultured Opitutus sp.
GTGGCGTTTGATCGCCGCCAGCGCTTCAGGGATGTTAGCGGCAACGGCGTCGCGTTCGCCCGTCACACCCTCGCGCGACACGTAGTAGATGAAACCCGTGGTCGCCTGGGCGATAGTGGCCAGCCGCGATTCCGGCGTGGTCGGCGCGACGATGAACACCGTCTTCAAATTGTGCCGGGCGCAGGCGGCCTGCAGTTCGCCCGCTTCCTCCGGCGGCAGATCGAGCGTAAGCAATCCGTCGAGACCGGCGGCCTTGGCCTGCGCGACGTAGCGTTCCACGCCGTGTGAAAACACCAGATTGTAGTAGGTGTAGAAAACGATCGGCGTGTCGGGGAACTCGGCCCGCAACGCCTCGACGAGGGCGAAGACGCGCGCGGCCGTCATGCCGCTCTCGAGCGCGCGCTGGGCCGCGAGTTGATTGGTCAGACCATCGGCCAGCGGATCGGAAAACGGCACGCCGAGTTCGAGCACGTCGACGCCGTTGCGCAAGACGGCGCGGCACGCTTCGAGCGAGGAGTCGAAATCCGGATCGCCCGCGCAAAGATACGCCACGAAGGCGGCACGGTTTTCAGCGCGGGCGCGGGCAAAGGTCAGGGCGATGCGATCCATGGAACAGACATCGCGGCAAATTCCGTTCCTCGGCGCAAAACCAATTTGCACCTCGGCACGTCACTCCACTTCGAATTCGACCAGCACGGGCCGGTGATCCGACAGGATCGAACTCACCACCCGGCATTGCGGCTCGCGCGCCCGCGGCGGGATGAAGACAAAATCCAGCAGCCGCGCCGGCAGCGGCGAGGGAAACGTGCGCCCTTCGCGGGGATGCAGCGTGTAGCGGCCAAGGTCCTGCAAATGCCGGTGCAGCGCGGCGGTCACATCGGAGGCGGCGCCCGGCGTATTAAAATCACCGCACACGATCGGCAGCACCGGCCACGAGCCGCCGTGCGCCGCGCGTTTGTCGCGGAGAAAGTTGAGTAATTGATCGAGCTGACGAAACCGATGATGCCGCGACCGGTAATGCAGGTGGAGATTCACGATCGGCACGCGACGGCCATGCAGATCGACCTCGGCAAAGATAAAGCCCTTTTCCCCAATCCGGCTCTGACCGAAACTCACCGTTTCGGAAGTCAGCACCGGATATCGCGACAGGATGGCGTTGCCGTAGGCGAGGTTCAGCATGCCTTCGCGCCGATTGTGCACCCCGAAAACCGAAAACGGCATGCCGGTGTGCTGACTGAGATAGTCGAGATGATCGAAGTTCCCTGCCCAACGTGAGCACTGGTCGATCTCCTGCAATGCGACGACATCCGCGTCGAGTTCCATGATCAGATCGCCGATGCGCCTCAGGTTGCGTCGCAGCCGCTGAGCCGTGGTGATGCCTTGAATCGGATTCAGTCCCCGACCGTGGGCGATGTTAAACGTAAGAATCCGAACTCGTTGCATCCGCTGCCAACAAAGCCGCCGGTCGCGCAGGCTCAACCGCGAAGACGTTTTCGTGAAAAATGCACGCCGTCACCCGCGGGGGATGACGGCGTGAGAAACGCCAGAGTTCGCCGAAAGCGAAGACGACGCGACTCAGTATTCGCTGAGCGGCATGGCGCGTTGCGGCGCACCGACATCACGCGCTTTCAGGCGGGCGCCGGTGGTAGCGCTGCTCGAAAGCTGATGCTCCGCGATGACGTCCGGATAGAGCACGCCGATGATGTCGTTAAGCGCGGCGGTGAGCGCATTCGACGGCAGATTTTCGCCAAACTTCAACGAGCGCGTGCAGGCCAGCACGAGCGCCACGTTTTGTTCGGGCATATACATCATCGCCGTGTCGTAACCGGAAATCTGACCGCGGTGGCCGACGATCCAGTAGTTGGCGTTGTTGTTGG
>CBINJL010000707.1:0-1874 GCA_966250925.1 uncultured Opitutus sp.
GCATCGCGTCGACAAACTCCGCCACGACGGAACGTTTTGAGGCATGGGCAGAGTCGCCGCCGCGATCGAATCCGTTTTTGACCGACTGGGAAATGCCGTCCGCCGCCGCAGCGGTGCCGGACGCGATGGCGGCGAGTCGTTCGGCCGCGCGATCCGTTACGGATACTTTCCTCACGCCTTCCGGTGTGGATGCGGCGGGCGAGGGCGGCGCCGCTCCGGCGGTGACGCCCGACGCGACCGGAGCGGGCGAAGCCTGGCGACCGCCCCCGAGTGCCGACGAGAAATACTTCCCCCGGCTGAAGCGCTTTTAGGGCTTGGTTTCGGTTGCCCGGAACCTTAGCCCTGATCGTTTATAGATCATGGCTATCGCACTTTTATTCGCCGGACAGGGAGCCCAAAAGGTGGGCATGGGCAAGTCGCTGCACGACGCATCCGCGACCGTGCGCGCGCTCTATGCCGAGGCGGAATCGGTTCTTGGCTGGGACTTGGCGGCGGTTTCGTTCGAAGGCCCGGAAGCGGAACTGACCCAGACCAAAGTCTGCCAACCGGCGTTGTTCGTGCACGGCATGGCTTTGCACGCGCTGCTGCAGGAGCAGGGCAAACTGGGCGACGTCACCATGGCCCTCGGACTCAGTCTCGGCGAATTGACCGCGTATTGCGCCGCGGGCGTTTACGATTTCGCCACCGGTTTGAAGATCGTCGCCGAACGCGGTCGTCTGATGCAGGAAGCCTGCGAACAAACCACCGGCGGCATGGCGGCGGTGATTGGTGAATCCCGCGAAACCGTGGCCGAGCTTTGCCGTGAGTTCGACATTGAGGCGGCGAATTTTAACGCGCCCGGTCAGATCATCGTTTCCGGCGAGAAGGACAAAGTCGCCGCCGCTGTCGCCGCTGGCAAGGAACGCGGCATGAAACGCGTGATGCCGCTCAACGTCGCCGGTGCGTATCACAGCCGGTTGATGGAGCCGGCGCGGGAACGTTTCGCGGCGTTTCTGGCCGACATCCCGTTCGCCGCTCCGCAACTTCAGGTCTTCACCAACACCACCGGCGGCGCTATTGTCGAACCGGCCGCGATCAAGGAGGCGCTGGTCAAGCAGGTCGTCTCGTCGGTGTTGTGGGAGGACTGCACCCGCGCCGCCGTTGCCAGCGGCGCCACAGAACTCTGGGAACTCGGACCGGGCGGCGTGCTGGCCGGTCTGGCCCGTCGCACCGAGCGCGAATGGGTTGTCCGCAGCTTCGCCGAGTTCGGCGATCTCGGCGCCTGAGTCGTCGCACCGCCGTTTCGGCAAGCACCGCCTATCAATTTTTTGCGCCCGTAATGGACGTCTCTCTCACTCGCAATTTTTGCATCATCGCCCACGTCGACCACGGCAAGACCACGCTGTCGGATCGTTTGCTGGAGCATACCCGCACGGTCGAGCAGCGCGTGCTCACGGCCCAGCATCTCGATGCGATGGACCTGGAGCGCGAACGCGGTATCACCATCAAGAGCCATCCGGTGACGATGACCTACCACGCCAAGGACGGTCACGCCTACAAGCTCAACCTGATGGACACGCCCGGGCACGTGGACTTCTCCTACGAGGTCTCGCGCAGTCTGGCGGCGTGCGAAGGCGCGCTGCTGTTGATCGATGCGGCTCAGGGCGTGGAAGCCCAGACCGTGGCCAACGCCCATCTGGCGTTTTCGCAAAACCTCAAGGTCATTCCGGTCATCAACAAGATCGACCTGCCGAGCGCCAATCTCGAACTCTGCACCCAGCAGTTGGAGGACATTCTCATGATCCCGGCCGAGGAGGCGATTCTCGCCAGCGGCAAGTCGGGCATCGGCATCGAAGACATCTTGGAAGCGGTGGTGAAACAGGTTCCGCCGCCGC
>CBINJL010000708.1:0-1851 GCA_966250925.1 uncultured Opitutus sp.
CGAATACCTGTATTCGTCCGCCGGACAACGGATCGCGGCCAAGCATTATTACCGGCCGATTCACCCCGAGCACGCCGATCCCGCCGACATCGCGCGCTTTCCCGACGTGAAATTGGTTACGATCGAGGAGGCGTTTGGAGGCTGGCAAATGGCCCAGACCACGCACTTCGCCGACGGAGGCGTGTTTGACCAAATCTACGCGCCCTGAACTCAGCTCTGCCTGTGTCTCATTATCATGAGCACCGCCGCTCCCGCCATCACCACGCGCCGGATCATTCCCGGTTTCACTCTCACGCTCGGGTTCACGCTCACGTATCTGAGCCTGATTGTGCTCATCCCGCTGTCGGCGACGTTTCTCAAGTCGGCCGGGCTGGGGTGGAGTGAATTCTGGGCGGCGGTGACCTCGCCGCGCGTGGTGGCATCGTATCGGTTGACCTTTGGCGCGTCGCTGCTGGCGGCTTTGGCCAATGTGTTTTTCGGCGTCATCGCGGCGTGGGTGTTGGTGCGCTATCGGTTTCCCGGTCGCCGGGTGGTGGATGCGTTGGTCGACCTGCCCTTTGCGCTGCCCACCGCGGTGGCGGGTATCGCGCTGACCTCACTTTATGCACCGAACGGCTGGCTGGGCGAGCCCTTGGCAGAGCACGGTATCAAGGTCGCCTACACGGCGATTGGCGTGTGGATCGCGCTCACATTTATCGGACTGCCGTTCGTGATCCGCACGGTGCAGCCGGTGCTGGAAGAGTTGGAGCCGGAGCTGGAGGAAGCGTCCGCCAGCCTCGGCGCTTCACGATTGCAAACGTTGCGCCGGGTGGTGCTGCCGACGCTGCGCCCGGCGATCCTCACCGGCTTCGCGTTGGCGTTTGCACGGGCGGTGGGTGAATACGGTTCGGTCGTTTTCATCGCCGGCAACATGCCGATGAAGACCGAGATCACGCCGCTGCTCATCATCACCAAGCTGGAGCAATACGACTACGCCGGGGCGACCGCGCTGGCGGTGGCGATGCTGCTGGTGTCCTTCGCGCTGTTGCTGGCGATCAATCTGTTGCAGGCGTGGTCGCGGCGGCGCGGCAACTGATCGGCGAAACCTTCAATCCGAATTTTCCATGGCGTCCTCCGTCATCTCCCGTTTATCCACCCGCTCCGGCGCGACCGTGAACCGGCCTGCCTTGCGTGATCCGCTCTGGATGCGCGGCGCGTTGTTTGCCGCCACCTTTGGTTTCATCGGCCTGTTTCTGCTGCTGCCGCTGGCGGTGGTATTTGCCGAAAGTCTGCGCAACGGCGTCGCGGCTTACTTCGCGAGTTTTCGTGACCCCGATGCCATCGCGGCGATCAAACTCACGTTCATCGCCGCCGGCATCGCGGTGCCTTTGAATATCGTTTTCGGCGTTGGCGCGGCGTGGGCCATCACCAAGTTCGAGTTTCCGGGCAAGAGCCTGCTGATCACGCTGATCGATCTGCCGTTCGCGGTGTCGCCAGTCATTTCGGGTCTGATCTACGTGCTGATGTTCGGTCTGCACGGTTGGATCGGGCCGTGGCTGGCGGAGCACGACATCCAGATCATTTTCGCGGTGCCGGGCATCGTGCTCGCCACGATCTTTGTGACCTTTCCGTTCGTCGCGCGGGAGCTGATTCCGCTGATGCAGGCGCAGGGCACCGACGAGGAACTGGCAGCGCTGACCCTGGGTGCGAACGGCTGGCAGACGTTTCGGCGGGTCACCTTGCCCAACATCAAGTGGGGGCTGATCTACGGTGTCATCCTCTGCAACGCCCGCGCGATGGGCGAGTTCGGCGCCGTATCCGTGGTTTCAGGACACATCCGCGGCGAGACCAACACCATGCCGCTGCATGTCG
>CBINJL010000709.1:0-1824 GCA_966250925.1 uncultured Opitutus sp.
GGACGCGGAACCGCCCGACATCGTTTTTGGCGATCCGCCCTGGGGCACCGAAACCGATCTGTATGGTGAGGACCGCGACGCGGCCCATTATCACGCCATGCCGGCGGCCTCGGCCTATCCGCCCGACGGCGCCACCGGCGTGCATCGGAAATTGCTCGCCGACGTGGCGCGGCGCGGCTGGCCGAGTCTGCTGGTGCTCAACGCCGGCGTGCTGCCCGAGGCGGAACTCGCGCCTTTGATCGCGCTCGCCGACTGGTCGCGCATCGAGCGCCCGACCGCGGAACTTGCTTTGCTGCATTTACGCATGCATCCAAACGATGGATACGAGGAAAGATAACATGGCGAATACCGGGCACGAGGACATCAGCCGCAGGAATCAACGCGCGTGGAGCGAATTATATCGTTCGACGGCGGAACTGGTGTGGGGGCGGCATCCCGTTGGATTTCTCGAAGCGTTTCTGCTTCAGGCCGACGGTTCGCTGCCGCGGTTGGGCCGGGTGCTGGATGCGGCCACGGGGGAAGGGCGCAATCTGGAGTTGCTGCGTTCGCTGGCCGATCGCCTGAGCGCCTGCGACGGTTCACCGGAAGCGTTGGCGAAGATTCCGGAAGCGCTGGCGGATGACATCTCATTTTCCTGCTGCGATCTGGTGTCGCTGCCCTACGCGGACCACGAATTCGATTTCGTGCTGCTGTGCGACACGCTGGAAACGTTGCCTGAACCGCTCGCCGTGTTGAAGGAGCTGCGGCGGGTGACGGCGCCCAACGGACGTCTGCTCTGCAACATTCCCGGACCGGAAGGCGATGTCGCGGGTGAAGACATGACGCCGGTGCACGACGGTTTCCTGTATCAGGATCGTTACTACTACCGCTTCTACACCGACGAGGCGGCGCGGGCACTGCTGGCGCAGGCCGGCTGGCGGGTGGTGCGGGCCGAGGCGATGACCTGGGAGGAGGCGCCGCATCCGGGCTTTCGTGCGCATGTGCATTCCCACCTGAGCCAGATCTATCTGCTGGCGCCGGAACCGTTGTGATGTCTGCCGCGGCGATGCAATCCTCCCGGGAAACCGGCGGCATGTTCCGGCGTGTGCTGCCGTTCATGCTGCTGGGCGCGGTGCTGCAGATGGGGCTCGCCATCGGCATCAGTGCGGCGGACTCGTTGTTCATCGCTCACGTCGGCGCGAATCGTCTGCCGGTGATCTACGCGATCACGCCGGTGATGATGTTGATTTACATCGCGGTGCACACGCGGCTGATGGCACGCGTCGGCCTCGACGTGGCGTTTAATCTCACCCTGGGCGTGCTCGTGCTCGGCGGGATCGGGCTGGCGTGGTGGCTGGCGCGGGACGCCGAACCGGCGGTGCCGGTGCTGTATGCGGCGAAACTCTATGCCACCCTGTGGAACATCGCGCTGTATTCGCTGTGGTGGAACTTCGTCGACGGTTACTTTAATCTTTCCGACGCGAAGCGCGCCTTCGGTCTGATCGCGGGCGGCAGTGCGATCGGTGCGATCATCGGCGGTGCGATCGTGACCACCATCAGTGAGATCGTTGCAGTGGGATGGTTTTTCCTGCTCTGGTCCGGTTGCGCGGCGCTGGCGTGGCCGGTGCTGGGCTGGATTCGCCGTCGGGCGATGCGGGCGCCGGTGGAGGCGGAAGTTGAAGACTCGACGGCGCCCGGCTTGCGTGAGGTGTTTCGCCTGATCTGCGGGGCGCGCTACGTCTGGGTGCTGACGCTGTTGATTTTTCTCACCCTCGTCACGGCGACGGTCTGCGAGTTCCGCTACATGAGCATCCTGGAGGAGCGGATGCGCACGCCCGAGGAGCT
>CBINJL010000710.1:0-1819 GCA_966250925.1 uncultured Opitutus sp.
CGGCGCGGTGGGGGGGGCGTTGCGTTGCGGGGTGGCGTGGCGTGTGGGGGGGGGGGGTGGCTGGCGCGTGGGGGGGGGGGCGGAGCGGGTGCTCGGGTTTCCCGGGGTGGGATTGCTCGGCTGGGCGTATGGCGGTGAGGACGAAAACGGTTTCGGCCTCGAAAATGTGGCGGGGGTGAGCAGGGTGGCGGCATGTTTCCGCAACATGTGATCGCGCGCAAAAGGGATGGCGGGGTGCTGACGCCGGAGGAGATCGACGCCTTCGTGCGCGGGGCGACCGACGAGTCGTGGGCCGACTACCAACTGACGGCCATGTTGATGGCGATTTTCCTCAACGGCATGACGGCCGAGGAGACGGCGGCCTACACCCAGGCGATGATGAATTCCGGGGTGGTGGCGGACTTGTCGGCCGTGCCCGGCACCAAGGTCGACAAACACTCCACGGGCGGCGTGGGCGACAAAGTTTCGCTGCCGCTCGCCGCGATGGTGGCGGCCTGCGGCGTGCCAGTGCCGATGATCAGCGGACGCGGACTCGGGCACAGCGGCGGCACGTTGGACAAGTTGGAATCAATCCCCGGTTTCAACGTGCGCCTCTCGCTGCGTGAGTATCACGACCAAGTGGCGAAGGTCGGCTGTGCGCTCATCGGCCAGACCGACGATCTCGCGCCGGCTGATCGCAAACTCTACGCGCTGCGCGATGTGAGCGCGACGGTGGAATGCATTCCGCTGATCTGCGGTTCGATCATGGCCAAAAAACTGGCCGAAGGCATCGATGGTCTGGTGCTCGACGTGAAATACGGTCGCGGCGCCTTCATGAAGGAACTCGACCAGGCGCGGCAGCTCGCCGGGGCGATGGTTGAGATCGGCCAGGCGATGGGCAAAGGTGTGCGCGCGCTCATCACCGCGATGGATCAGCCGCTCGGTCGGGCGGTGGGCAACGCAGTCGAAGTTGCCGAATCAATCGCCTGTCTGCGTGGCGAAGGACCGGCGGATCTGATGGAAGTCACGACGGCGCTCGGTGTGGAAATGCTGCAACTTGGCGGCGTGGCGGCCGACGCGGGTTCGGCGCGTGATCGACTCGCCGCGGTGATCGCCGACGGCAGTGCGTTGGAAAAGTTTCGCGAGATCGTGGCGGCGCAGGGCGGCGATCCGCGCGTATGCGACGACCCGGCGGCGGTGTTGCCCGTAGCGAAACAGCAGGTGCCGCTCCTCGCGGATCGCGCCGGCATCGTGCAGGACGTTGATGCGATGGAGGTGGCGCTGGCGGCCTTGCAACTCGGCGCCGGGCGCACGCGGGCCGAGGACGACGTTGATCCGGCGGTGGGCGTGACGGCGTTGGTCAAGATCGGCGAGCCGGTGGAAAAAGGTCAGCCCCTCTGCGTGGTGCACGCCAACGACGACGAATCCTGGGCCGCGGCGGAAGTGCGCCTGCGTGATGGTATCCGAATCGGCACTACAGCCGCGCCGGCGCCGCTGCCGTTGATCGCGGATCGGATCGGCTGACGACGCCGTGTGGCGGGATCAGTCGTAAGCGACCGGGCGGGGCGAAAGCGGACCGCCGGTGTTGCTGAGCAGGAGGTCGGCTTTTTCCGCCCAGGCGGATTCGACGACCAGAGGCGGCATGGTGGCGCCGTTGATCCAGCGGCCGTCGATCACGGAAGTTTTCGGAATGGCCGGCAGGCCGCGTTCGTGGCGCAGGAGTTGCCCGGCCACGAGATCGACGGTCGAGGCGCCGATGGCGGCGGCGTCCTGATAAATTCCGGCGGTGGCGCCGTTGATCCAGCGGCCGTCGATCACGGAAGTTTTCGGAATGGCCGGC
>CBINJL010000711.1:0-1816 GCA_966250925.1 uncultured Opitutus sp.
TCCAATGCATCGGCGACGCCGCCCGCTGGCGCGATGAGGTCGAGTGGATCGAAACGCTCGCCCGCCACGAACCCCGCATCGCCGGCATGGTGGCGACCGCCACACTCGACGACGGCGACTCCACTCGCCAGGCCCTCGACACGCTCGCCTCCCGCCCGCTGGTCAAAGGCGTGCGGCACAACACCCAGGACGCGCCGCGCGGCCAAGCCTGTTCCGCCGCCTACATCGCCGGCGCCCGCGCCTGCGGCGAACGCGGCCTCAACGTCGATCTCTGCTGCTATCACCCACAACTGCCCGACATCGTCGCACTCGTCGCCGCCTGCCCCGACACGATGTTCGTGCTCGATCACCTCGGCAAACCCGGCGTGCGCGATCATCTCTACGACGCCTGGCACGACGACATCGCCCGGCTCGCCGCCTTGCCCAACATCACCGCCAAGCTTTCCGGCCTCGTCACCGAAGCCGACTGGCGGGGCTGGACCCCCGCCGACCTGCGTCCCTACGTGGACCGTTATCTCGAAGTGTTCGGCCCGCGCCGCATCCTTTTCGGCAGCGACTGGCCCGTGCTCAAACTCGCCTCGTCCCACGCCGCCTGGCTCGCCACCGCCCGCGAACTGTTGTCCGGCCTTTCCGCCGACGACTCCGACCGGGTGTTTTATCGCAACGCCGCCTCGACGTATCGGCTACTCTGATACGCCGCCAGTCGCGCGGCCCACGCGCACGATAGATAGAACCGACGACGCGTTTGCTCCCGCCGACACGTCCGCGTTGATTCGTTTCCCCATCATGATTTCCAACCCCATTCTGCCGGGCTTCAATCCCGACCCGTCCATCGTGCGGGTTGGCGACGACTACTACATCGCCACTTCCACCTTCGAGTGGTTTCCCGGCGTGCAGATCCATCATTCACGCGATCTGGCCAATTGGGAACTCGTGGCCCGCCCGCTGGATCGCGCGTCGCAGCTCGACATGATCGGCAATCCCGACTCCGGCGGCATCTGGGCGCCGTGCCTTTCCCATCACGACGGCCTGTTCTGGCTCATCTATACCGACGTGAAACAGTGGACCGGCACTCGGCACAAGATCACGCACAACTACCTCGTGACCGCGCCCGCCATCACCGGCCCGTGGTCCGAACCGACCTGGCTCGATTCGAGCGGCTTCGATGCTTCGCTCTTTCATGACGACGACGGCCGCAAGTGGTATCTCAGCATGATCTGGGATCACCGCGTGGAACGAAATCAATTCACCGGCATTCTGCTGCAGGAGTTCGATCCGAACACCCGCCGCCTGATCGGTCCGCGCAAAAATATTTTCAAGGGCACGCCCCTGAAATTCACCGAAGGTCCGCACCTCTACAAACGCGACGGCTGGTATTACCTGCTCACCGCCGAGGGCGGAACCGGCTACAACCACGCCGCCACGATGGCGCGTTCGCGCACACTCGAAGGTCCTTACGAAGTCGACCCCGAAAACCCGTTTCTCACCTCCGCCGGCCACCCCGAGGCTCCGCTGCAAAAGGCCGGACACGCCTCGCTCGTGCAAACGCCGCACGGCGCCTGGTATGTCGTCCACCTGTGCGGTCGGCCCTTGCGCGATCGGCGCTGCATCCTCGGCCGCGAGACCGCCATCCAGCGTTTCGAATGGAACGCCGACGGCTGGCCGCGACTGACGCACGGCAGTCCGTGTCCGGCCGTGGAAGTGGCCAACGACGAGCTGGTGCCCGCCAGCCCCCCGCCGGTTTCGCGCTCCCATCGCGAGGAGTTTGGCGCGGAATCGCTTTCCCTGCATTTTCAAAGCCTGCGCCGTCCCATCG
>CBINJL010000712.1:0-1808 GCA_966250925.1 uncultured Opitutus sp.
GCAGCTGCCGCTCGGTCGCCTGATCCTGGCGGTCGGCCCCAGCGGCGCCGGCAAGTCGACCCTGTTTCGCGATGTGCTGCATCCGGCCGTCGCGACCGCGATCAAAGAAAAGAAAACGCGACTCACCGGCGCGGCGCTGGTGCGTTCCGGCGCGTTCGAAGGCGCCGAGGAAGCGGCCGACGCGGCGCCGTTTGCCGACCTCAGCGGCGCGCTGCCCTTCAAGACCGTGATCGAGGTCGACCAATCGCCCATCGGCAAAACGCCACGATCCACGCCGGCAACGTATCTCGGCATCTTTGATCTCATCCGCCAGTTTTTCGCGTCGCTGCCGGAAGCGCGCATGCACGGCTACAACGCGGGACGCTTTTCCTTCAACACCGCCGGCGGCCGCTGCGAAACCTGCGCCGGCGCGGGCCGGATCAAGTTGGAAATGGCGTTCATGCCCGACACGTATCTGCCCTGCGAGGATTGCGGCGGCACGCGCTACGGTCCCGAACTCAACGACATCACCTGGAACGGCCGCTCCATCGGTCAGGTGCTGCAACTCACGTTCGACGAAGCGGCGGAGTTTTTCGCCTTTCACAGCCAGTTGCGCGAAGTCTGCCGGCTCATGGTCGACTGCGGTCTCGGTTACCTGACGCTGGGCCAGAGTTCGCCCACGCTTTCCGGCGGCGAAGCACAACGGTTGAAGTTGATCGCCGAGCTGTCACGCGGACTGGCGTCGTTCACCGAGCGCAAACGTGGCGAGGCGCCGCAGAATCTCTACCTGTTGGAGGAACCGACCATCGGGCTGCATCTGAGCGACTGTGAGAAACTCATCCATCTCCTGCATTCGCTCGTCGACCAAGGCCACACCGTCGTCGTGATCGAGCATCACCTCGATCTCATCGCCGAGGCCGATTACGTGGTCGAACTCGGACCGACCGGTGGACCTAACGGCGGCAAGCTGATGTATCAGGGCGATCTCGCCGGACTCCTGAAACGCAAGACCTCGCCGACGGCGCCGTATCTGCGGGAAAAATTGCGCGGCTGAAACCGGATGGGGACGGCCGCGCAGCGAGTTTCGCTGCCTCAGCCTTTGACCGACTGGTCGTGCAATTTGACCGCTTCGCTGGTCACTTTGACCAGTTCGGTCAGCGACACCGGCTTGAGCAGATAGCGGAACAGCGCGGCTTCGTTGACACTGCGCAGCAGCATTTCCGGTTTCATGTAGCCGGTGACAAGAATGCGCTGCATGTGCGGATATTCCTCCCGGGCCCGGACCAAGAAACTCATGCCATTGCCGCCGGGCATGAGGTGATCGGCGATGACGACCTTGAAGTTTTTCTTCCGTAGTATGAACTCCGCCTCGCGCGACGACGTCGCCGTCGTGCAATCAAATTGCGGCGACAGCGCCGCCACAAAGATCTCCAGCAACGACGCTTCGTCATCGACCAACAGAATGGGATCGCGGGCGGGTGCGGTTGCGGAAGTTTCCGAGGCGGAGGAGCTCATCGGGGTCTCAACCTGAAACGTTGCGAAGGCTTGGCAAACTCAAACATGGACCGTCGCTTCGCTGTATTTTTGTTTTGGCATGCCCACGGGCTCCTTCGAAACTCCCGCCCATCAGCAGCATGGAGATTTCCGACATACACGCCGCTCTGCGCGAGGGCGCGCTCGACCGCGAGGCGTTGAGTTCCATCGATCCCGCCGCGTTCCTGCAGCCCAACGCTGCAGGCAACACGCCGCTCCACACCGCCGCCCGTTACGGGCAGCTGGGCAACATGCCCGCGTCCGTGCTCACTCCGGAAAACCTTCTGCGCAAGAAC
>CBINJL010000713.1:0-1796 GCA_966250925.1 uncultured Opitutus sp.
TGGTGGCCTACCTGATCATGTTTATCAGTGGCATGCTGCCGCTCGTCAGCATCCTGGCCACCGTGCTGGTGACGCCGCATCTGACGGCGGGCGTGGTGTGGTATTTTTGCGGCGCAGTCGCGAAGGGAACGCGCCGTTCGACGCCGTGTTTGAAGGCTTCAGCCTGCGTTTCGGCAAACTCGCCATCGTGGGGCTGCTGCAACTGGTGCTGGGCATCGTGTTCGCCATCGTGGCTTTCGCAGCGATGGCGCCGTTTGGCTTCACGCTGGCCGCGCTCACTGAGGCCGGACAAAATCCCGAGGCCGCGCCGGTGCTCGGCGCCGGAGCGTTCTTGGTGGGACTTGTGCTGATCGTGTTGGCAATGATCATCGGCCTGCGCCTCATGCTGGTGCACATCATCGCGATGGATACATCGTTGTCGGCTTTGGACTGTTTTCGCCTGAGCTGGCGGATCGTGGGCATGAAATTCTGGACCCTGCTGGGGCTGGCAATCGTGCTCTGTCTGCTGCTTATGGCCGGCGCGTTGGCGTTGCTCATCGGTATGTTGTTCGTGCTGCCGCTGGTGTCGTGTGTGCTCGCTCAGGCGTATGAGGATGCCCGCCTGTCGGCGGCCGGCGTAGGGGCCCGTGCGGACTGAAGCTCGGCGCGTGGCGCGTCATCGTTCTCGTTCTCGTTCTCGTTCTCAAAAACTGCGGCCGGCCGACAGCGTCGGCCGCTCCCGGCATCACGCGTCGTAGTGCGGCGCTTCAGCCCGCACTTTCGGCGGACGGCGCTTGTTCGGCACCGTTATCCGCATAAATTCTTTTTCTAAGAGACGGGCGAGTCGTCCGTTGAACCTGCGTAGGTCCGAATGAAACCGACCGGAAACGATGAAAACGCAGACAACTGGGTCGAGGCGGCGGTGCGCGAACACCAAGCTCCGCTGGTGCGCTATGCGGCGCGACTGGTGGGCGACGTCGAACGCGCCCGTGACATCGTGCAGGACACCTTTGTGCGGCTGCTCCGGCAACCGCCGGAGCGGATCAACGGCCACGTGGTCGAGTGGCTTTACACCGTCTGCCGCAACCGAGCGCTCGACGTGTCGCGCAAGGAGGGCCGGGTGAGGTCTTTTGCGGAAGGCGAAATCGAAGACGTGCGTGCCGACACGCCGCGGCCCGGACGCGAGCTCGAAGCGGAAGAAACCCGCGAATGCGTGCTCGCCCTGATCGACCGGCTGCCGCCGAACCAGCAGGAGGTCATCCGCCTGAAGTTTCAGAGCGGATTCAGTTACAAGGAAATCAGCCGCATCACTGCGCTCTCGGTCAGCAACGTGGGCTTTCTCATTCACACCGCGGTGAAGCGACTGCAGCGGGAAATGGCGGCGCAGCGCGCCTGACCGGCGACGCCCGCACGAAGGAAACAGCAAACCATGAACGACGAAAATCTCACTCCCGACGATCCGCGCCTGACCGCGTATGCGTTCGGAGAATTGGAGGGCGCGGAAGCCCGGCGGGTCGCCGCGGCGGTGGCGGCCGATCCAGCGCTGCAGGCAGCGGTGGCGGAATTGCGCGAGCTGAGCGGTTCGCTCGAAGATGCGTTGGCGGTGGAGGCTTTGCCGACGACGGCTCCGGTCGCATTGCCCGACGACCCTTATCCGCTCGATGACCGCAAGATCGTGCGGTTTCCCTATTATTGGGTTTCGGGCCTGATGGCGGCCGGATTCGCCGTGCTGGTCCTGGTCCATGATTCGAGTTCGCCGCTGGGCACGCACGAAACGGTGGTTCACTACGATCTGGATCTCCCCGCTCTGCCGGCAC
>CBINJL010000714.1:0-1790 GCA_966250925.1 uncultured Opitutus sp.
AACCATTTGGACGCTTTCAGACTGTGCGCGTCGTCCGCATCGGGTCGCCAGACATGACGGTAAAAATCCACCGTCGTGGTCGAACCGAGCGCGTTGAGTTCCGACGCGGTCGAGGAAAGCGCGGCACAGAAAATCACTGCGATCAACAGTCCCACCAAACCGTGCGGCAACTGCTCCAGCACAAAGGTGATGAACACATAATCGGCATCGCTCGCCTTGATCTCCGCATCGGCCGCGGCCAACGCCGCCCGCGCCTCCGCCCGCACGGCGTCGGAGCGCCCACGCCACGTTTCCAAGTCCGTTCGCGCTGCCGCCAGTTGCGTCTCGTCGCCGGAATCGCGGGCCGCGAGAAACGAATTGATCGCCGTCCGCTTTTCCGCCTGCACGGCATCGAAGCGCGTTTCGATCTCACTCAACATTTCGCCATGCGCACCGGCTTTTTGCTGCGCCCAGACCGCTTCGTTGAAAAACACCGGCTGCCGCTCGAATTGATAGAAAACAAAAACAAAAACGCCGAGCAGCAGGATGAAGAACTGCATCGGGATCTTGAGCACGGCATTGAACATGAGCCCCATCCGGCTCTCCCGCAGCGAACGACCGGTGAGGTAGCGTTGCACCTGCGATTGATCGGTGCCGAAGTAGGACAGCGACAAAAAGAGTCCGCCGAAAATGCCCGACCAGACGGTGTAGCGTTGGTTGATGTCGAACTCCCACTCGACCGCCTGCAGCTTGCCCATCACGCCGGCCACCGCGAGGGCGTCGTCGGGTGACACTTCGGCCGGCAATTTCGCCAGGACCACAAAGAACGCGACGGTCATACCGATGAGAATCACCGCCATCTGGTAACGCTGCGTCAGGCTGACCGCCTCGCTCCCACCCGTCACGGTATAGACCACCACGAGAATGCCGGTGCCGAGCACGGTCACGCCCAGCGGCCAGTTAAGCACCGAGGAGATGATGATCGCCGGCGCGTAGATCGTAATGCCTGCGGCGAGACCGCGCTGGAGGAGAAACAGCGCCGCTCCGAGTAAACGGGTTTTCCCGTCGAAGCGTTTGCCGAGGTATTCATAAGCTGTATACACCCGCAACCGGCGGTAGATCGGCAGAAAAACCCCGGCGACAATGATGAGCGCCAGCGGCATGCCGAAATAGTTTTGCACAAACCCGAGTCCGCTTTCGAAGCCCTGTCCCGGTGTGGAAAGAAACGTGATCGCGCTGGCCTGCGTGGCCATGACGGACAGACCGATCGTGCCCCAGCCGATGCGCGAATCGCCCTTGAGATAGGTGTCGAGGCCGCCGACTTTGCGCGTCGCCAGCACGCCGTAGATGGCGATGCCCAGAATGGTCCCCAGCAGGACAACGTAATCGAGCGCGGTCATGAATAATATAGACTGAACCAGGTCATCGCGCCCACCAGACCGGCGAACACGATCAGCACTGCGACATAGACGCCGCGCCACGTGGGCACGGCGCGCAGACCGGTGTCGGCTTCGTCCTCCGCCTCCGCGTCACACGCGGCCCGATGTTCGGCAAACGTCGTCATGGCCGGCGCCTCAATTACCGCGCAACTCCGCGATGATCGCGTCGTTCATGACCTTGTAACCGCTGCCCTCGCCTTCCTGCGCCACAGCGAATTTTGTCGAGGCCTCTGCGGCGGTGATCGCGGTGTCGGCGTTGCCCAGTCTGGCGTGAATCTTCGCCTTCAGGTGCAGCATCCAAAAGGCGTTCGGACTCTGCCGCAGTGCGAGATCGATCCAGCGCGCCGCCTTCTGCAGGTCGAGGTTGTGATC
>CBINJL010000715.1:0-1780 GCA_966250925.1 uncultured Opitutus sp.
CCTGACCACAGGTCGCGGTGAAGTGATTGAGCGTGTTGTCGGGTCGCAACTGCCCCGGCCCGCCCTGGGTGTCGGGGATGTTGTCGATCGGCCAGACGATCTTGTAGTCGCCGATGTGCTGGTCCGGCAGATCGTAGGCGCCGTAGATGATGTGCTGCTGAAAATGCACCGGGCCGGTTTCGTTGCCGGCGTTGACGAACCAGACCTTGCCCCAATCGTCCTGCGTGAGTCCCCACTGGCCACCGTTGACCGGAATCTCCTCCTTCACCGCCGAGCCGTCGGGCGCCACGCTCAGACGATAGTCGTAATAGGTTGCGTAAAGGTGATTGTCCAACGCCCACACCAGGCCGTTCGGCTGGTGCTCCATGTTGCCGCCGCGCGCGCCACCTTCGAACCAGAGTGACTTTTCATCGGCCACGCCATCGCCATCGGAATCGCGGTAGAGATAAAGGTCGTTGGTGTTCGTCTCCCCAATGATCACGCGGTCATCGAGCGGCAGCAGGATGCGCGGCAACAGCAGCCCGTCGGCGAAAACGGTATGCACATCGTAGATACCGTCGCCGTCGGTATCCTCGTGACGCGACACCCGACTGACCGGCTCCTGCTCGCCGGTGGCGTCGGCGTCCTGCATGTAGGTGCGCATCTCGGCGACATACATCCGGCCGTTCCCATCGAAGGCCACCATCACCGGCTCGATGATGTTGGGTTCGGTCAACACCGGCTCCAGCCGATACCCCGGCGGCAACTCCATCGTGGCCAGCGACGCGGCCGGCGAAAGTCCGATCGAAGGCGGCGGGGGCGCAGGCGGTGGCTTGACGGCGGTGGATTCTGTCTCGGCCGCACCGGGCGTAACCGGCGACGAACACGAGGTCAGCAAACCGCCGACGACAAAGGACAAAACGGGGCACAGCAGGGCAACAGGACGAATCATGACAGGGCGGGTTTTCATCAACTCCGCTTAAGGATCGAAGGCAAGGCGTCACCCATGCAAGTGCCTGCTCGACGTTATCCGGTTTATCGTCAAACGGCCCCACCGCGATCGGTCGAACACCGTGTCATGCCGCGCTGAATACGGCTTCAGCGCGTGGGTTCATCCGGCGCCGTGTCCGCGTCCTCCGCCGCCGCGGCCACATCGGGATAGAGTCGCCGCATGCAATCCTCGCAAAACCCATGGGTAAACTCCGCCCGGGTGTGCACCCGCAGATACGTTTCGACCTGATCCCAGTAACCCTCGTCGTTGCGGATCTTTTTGCAGCCGGCGCAAATCGGGATGATGCCGCGCAGTTCCTTGATTTCGCCGAGCGCGCGACGCAGCGAATCGGCCTGTTCGCGGATGCGATGGTGAGCTGGGCGAAACGCACCACCACCGCGATAAGTCCCGCGATCACCAGCAGCGCGATTGCCAGCGCGATGTGAGACGGGTGCTGTCCACCGGCGGCGCCTCGCCCCGATAAACGAGATTCTCCAGGTCGACCCGCTCACCCACCAGTCCGAGGTGACGATAGACGTCCGCGATGTGCTCCCAGCGCAGCGGATTCTGGTATCCCACTTCAACCACGTCCGACAACACCAGCCGTTGCATGTGCTCGGCTTCGAACCGCAGGTGCGGCCGACTGTGCCGCTGACTGTAACGCGTGTAAATCAGCTCCACCATTTCGTCGACGTGCGACATCGCGTAACGCCAGCCGCGCAGCGATGCCTCGCGAAACCGCGCCACCTGATCGGGATGTGTTTCGATCCTGCCCTCGGTGGTGAACAGCACGTCGTCGTAGAAATCGAT
>CBINJL010000716.1:0-1767 GCA_966250925.1 uncultured Opitutus sp.
CCGCCGGAGCGCCAGGACGCGGCGGTGGCGCGGGCGGATCGACGCAAGATCATCTTGTCGACCAACGTGGCGGAAACGTCGCTGACCATCGACGGCGTGACGACGGTGGTCGACGCCGGGCTGGCGCGGGTGGCGCGGTTCGATGCGCACCGCGGCATCAACACGCTCTTGATCGAAAAGATTTCGCGGGCCAGCGCGGATCAACGCGCCGGCCGCGCCGGCCGCACCGCGCCGGGTCGGTGTCTGCGGCTGTGGACGGAGCGCGAACATGCCGAGCGCGCGGCGCAGGAATTGCCGGAAGTGCATCGGCTCGATCTGGCCGAAGTGGTGCTGACGCTGAAGGCCAGCGGCGTGAATGACATCGCGGGTTTTCCCTGGCTGGAAACACCGGATACGAAGGCGCTGGCGCGGGCGGAAACCTTGCTGGCGGATCTCGGTGCGGTGCGGGCGGGCCCGGGGGGCGCGATCACGGAAACGGGTCGGCGCATGCTGCGGTTTCCGGTGCACCCGCGTTATGCGCGCATGTTGATCGAGGCGGGCGACCGCGGTTGCGTGCGCAGCGTGGCATTGATGGCGGCGATCACGCAGGGGCGGAGTTTTCTGCTGCGCGGCGTGCCGCGGGCGGTGGAGGACGCACGCAACGACGTGCTGGGCGAGGAGGCGGACAGCGATTTCTTCCGGCTCATGCGAGCCTGGCAACACGCGCAGGCGAATCGTTTCGATCTCGAGCTGTGCCGGGCGTTGGGAATTCACGCGCAGGGCGCCCGACAGGTCGGACCGTTGCTGACGCAGTTTTTGCGCATTGCGGAAAAGGAAGGCCTCGCGGTGGGAGACGATACCGGAAGTGAAACGGACGTGCGCAAGTGTGTGCTGGCGGGCTTTTCCGATCAATTGGCCAAACGACTCGATCGCGGCACGCTGCGTTGCGAACTCGTGCACGGGCGGCGGGGGCTGCTGGCGCGCGAATCGATCGTGGCGGAGGCGCCGCTGCTGGTGGCGGCGGAGATCAGCGAAATCGAAGGCCGCGGCGGCGAAGTAAACGTGCTGTTGTCGCAGGCGACGGCGGTGGAGGAAGCCTGGCTGGCGGAACTGTTTCCCGACGATTTCGCCGATCGTGAGCAGGTGGTTTACGATGCAACCACGCGGCGGGTGGCGGTGCGGCGTGAGCGGCGTTTTCGCGATCTGGTGCTGGCCAGCAAACCGGGTGGCGACACGACCGACAAAGGCGCGGCGGCGGAGCTGCTGGCGCGGGAAGTGTTGGCCGGCAACATCCAGCTCGGCGAGTGGACCGAGGCGGTGGACCGCTGGATTGTGCGGGTCAACCGGCTGGCGGAGTGGTTTCCGGAGTTGGAGGTCAGTCCGATCACGCCGGCGGACAAGGCCACGCTGGTGGAGCAGATCTGCTACGGCGCGATGGGCGCGCGCGATCTGAAGGATCAGCCGGTGATGCCGGTGCTGCAGCAGTGGCTGCGTAGTGAGCAGCTCGCCGTGCTCGACGATTACCTGCCGGAGCGCATCGACATGGCCAACGGACGCCGGGCGCGCATCCGTTATGAAGCGGAAGGGCCGCCGATTCTCAGCGCGCGCATCCAGGAACTCGTCGGTATCCGCTCAACTTATACGCTCGGCCACGGCCGTGTGCCGGTGAAGTTCGAAGTGCTGGCGCCGAATCAGCGGCCGATTCAGGTGACGGACGACCTGACTGAGTTTTGGGCGGACCTTTATCCGAACAAGATCCGGCCGGAACTCTCGCGGCGTTATCCGAAA
>CBINJL010000717.1:0-1757 GCA_966250925.1 uncultured Opitutus sp.
GAAGCTGTCGGACGTCGACCTCTTCGTGAACATCACGAACGACGCGTGGTTCGGCAACACCCAGGCGCCCAGCAACCACGGCAGAATGGCACGTTTCCCGCCCATGGCTGCGATCTCGGTTTTCAGATCGCGCGTGCCTTCGGGCCAGGGAAATTCCTTCACCTTGGCCCGCACCGCATCGGCCGTAATGATGGTTTGGATACCGCCCTGTCGCAGGCTCGCCTCGATCGCGCCGCGCCCGGCGGTGAAGTTGAGATTCACCGGCACTTTTCCCGCGCACAACACCGCCAGATTGGCGATGCTCGCTCCGGCGCCCGGAGGCAGCACGATGCCCACCCGGCGCTCCGGCACCGTGCGCCGCAGGTGACGCGACAGCGCCGCCGCGACCGCGAGCAGCTGGGCTGCCCGCACTTCGCGACGCTCGGCGGTGCGGTCGATCAGTTCCACTCGCCACGGGCGTCGGGCCAGGCCACGCACGACTTCGCGCCCAAGGTGTCGCTTCAGTTGCGGACGTTGATTGAAGGCCTGCTCGCCGAGATCGAGCAGCGCGAACCGCAGGCGCTCGGGCGACATCGCCTCCGCCGCAACCGGTCGTCCCCAGGCGACATAAACATGCGTGCGCATCAGCCGCGGCGATTTGAAAAGGTAACGCTGTTCCGAATACGAGAACAAGGAGCCCCACAGGCCGTCATGATACACCGGCACCACCGGCACTCCGGCGCGCCGCGCCATTGTCTGATAGCCGCGGCGGATGCCCATCAATTGCCCGGTGCGCGAGATCGCGCCTTCGACGAAGAGCAGGATATATCCGCCGCGACGCAGACTCGCGATGACCGCCCGCGTGCCGGCCAGCGGCGCCTGGGTCGAGATGTCGATCGCCCCGCCCAGCCGGAAGCACCAATCGAAGAACCAATGCGACTCACGCATGCCCGCGAAACCGACAAACCGGATGGGCCGCGGACACGCCAACTGCAGCACCACCACATCGACAAACGACAGGTGGTTCGCCGCCAGCAATGCCCCGCCGGCGGGCAGTTTTTCATGACCATCGAAACGAATCCGATAAAGACAGCGCGCCACCGCGGTGGCGATGATCTCCAGAATCCACGGCAGCGTGGATCGTTTGCGAAAGGGAGTGCCGGGCATGGGTGGGGTTGCCGCCCATCGCAGCCGCCGCCCCGAAAGTTTCAACCCTTTACCGCCATGCGTTCGTGCATCGCCGCCCTTACGTCGTCGGCCAAAATGGCGAAGCCCGGAAAATCGTTTTCCAATCGGCGCAGGTCGCCGCCGTGCCGGCGCACCGCCTCCAACGCCTTCTGGGTTTCCCAGGCCAGAGTCGGACGCGAGGTGCCGTAAACGCGTTCCTTGAGCTCGGCTCGCGTGTAAGGCAGCCGCGCCGCACTCTGCCCTTCGATCCAGGCTGCCTCGGTCACTCCTTCGTCGCGGCCGCAAAGATACCACGCCTCCAACGCAGGCACGGCGATGCCGACGCCCCGCAACACTTGCGATCGCCCACGCGCCGGCGGGAGATTGCGACTCGCCTTGCGAAACACCGCCCGCAGTTGGCAGACCCGACAGCCAGGATGGTGATCGTGATCAGCGGCGTGCACG
Organism: uncultured Opitutus sp.; assembly: GCA_966250925.1. Classification (GTDB taxonomy): domain Bacteria; phylum Verrucomicrobiota; class Verrucomicrobiia; order Opitutales; family Opitutaceae; genus Actomonas. The sequence continues at coordinate 1,612 of CBINJL010000717.1, forward strand.
ACCGAGTCGTCGCTGTCGGCCACCACCACGAGCAGTTCCGCATCGGTTTCGAAATGCAGATACCGCACCACAGCGGGCAACACCTGACGCACATTGGGCCAGCCGCGCGCCCGCAATGTCGGACGCACCCGCTCGATCCGGCGACC
>CBINJL010000718.1:0-1754 GCA_966250925.1 uncultured Opitutus sp.
CGCGCATGGCCATGCCGACGTCGTCGCCGAGGCGTTGCAGACCTTCGGCACAGATCTGGGCGTATTCGGCCCGCTGCACGTCGGTCATCGGGCAATGCAGATCCATCTCGACCTTCGGCGGCAGTTCCTTGGCCACTTCGCTCTTGGTGCGGCGCAGGATGAACGGCGCGAGCTGGGCACGCAGCCGGTCGATGGTGCCGCCGCGATCGGTGTTGAGCTGAGCCTCGAAACTGGATCGCGAGCCGAGCAGGCCCGGCAGCAAAAACCGGAAGATCGACCAGAGATCGAGCTGCCGATTTTCCAGCGGCGTGCCGGTCAGCACGATGCGATGCCGCGAGCGGACCGCATAGGTGGTCTGCGTGACCTTGGCGTCGGGATTCTTGATGAACTGCCCTTCGTCGAGCACGGCGTAGCCGAACTCCACCTTTGCCAGCAGCGAACGGTGTTTGCGGAGCTGGGTGTAGCTCGCGAGCCAGATGACGGGCGCGGTGTTTTCGACGAAGTCGTTGCCCGTCTTGAGCACCGCGGTGACCAGATGCGGGAAATGACGCTCGATCTCCTCCTGCCACACCGGCACGACCGAGGCCGGGCAGACGATGAGATGGGGCAATCCGTCCAACGGACGCGCCGTCAGCAGCGAGATCACCTGCAGGGTTTTGCCCAACCCCATCTCGTCGGCCAGCAATCCGTGACAACCGACATCGGCGAGGTGATGCATCCACTCGACGCCGCGTCGCTGGTAGGGACGCAGCAGTTCCGGCAACGCCGCCTCGACCGGCCGCGGCTCCAGCACGCTGTCGCGCCAGCCTTGCAGCTCCGGCGAAACGGTGAGTTTGAAGCGGTCGTCGTTGAAGAGTGAAAACACCAGATAGGGCGAGAGTTCGTCCTCGCGGTGCGTGTCGGCGACATTACGACGCCAGGACTCGATCGCTTCGATCTGGGCGGTGGGCAGCTCGACGATGCCGACTCCGGGCAGAATCGTCGGCGACGTGCCACGCTTGAGCAACGAACGCACTTCCTGATCGGAGAGCAGTTGTTCGCCGGCTTTGAAGATCCAGCGCAAGTCCAGCGCGGTCGTCTCGCCCTGCCCGCCCGGACTGGCGACCGTCTTGCGGTCGGCCACGGCCTCGACCTGGATGGTGCGGGTGCCCTTGACCAGATTGGCCGCGTTGGCGTCGAGCTCGATGTTGAAGAGCCGCCGCCACGACGCGAGCGTGCCCTTGAGGAAATTCGGGATCTCGGTGACGTTGGCCAGCAGGTAGACGCCGGACTCGTTGTCGTATTGGAAATGCGCCTTGCGGGCGTAGGCGGCCAAACCGATGAGTTTGGCCCGCTCGCCGGAAGTCACGTGGTTGTTGCCCTCAGCATGGGCCGCGGTGCCCAACGCCGCCACCCGCTCCTTGTCCGGCGTCTGCCAAAACGCCCGGAAGCTGAGGCCACCGACCTTGGTTTTGAAAACCAACACCAGGGTGCGCGACGCGACCCGTCCGCCCGCCCCCGCCGCTCCGGGCCGCCGGCCGGCCGCACCGCCGAGCGGAAACGCCGGACGCGAGCCGGTCTGCCGCACCGAAGTGAGCACATCATTGCCCCGCCCGCCTGCACGCCGCCCCGGTTCCGCTCCGTCGTCAACCGCCTCGGCCGGACCGTCGATCGGCAGTGGAGAGATTTCATCGGCCACCAGTTCCTCGATCTCATGCAATCCTGCCACCGCCAGCGCGCGGGCCACATCCTGATCGGTCGAGGACGAGCGCACG
>CBINJL010000719.1:0-1753 GCA_966250925.1 uncultured Opitutus sp.
AAAGCCCAGATGCTCGCCTCGCCGCTCCGCCGCCTCGGCGGCCTCATGGCCAAGGGCGCCTTCACCGGCCTGCGTCATCGCATCCAACCCGAACGCTACGGCGGCGCGCCGCTGCTTGGGCTCCGTGGCACCGTGCTCAAAGCCCACGGTTCCGCCAACCGCTACGCGCTCATGAATGCATTGGGCGACGCCAGTGAGTTCATCCGCGTCGACCGCACCAGTCGCATCGAGGCCGACATCGACCGGGCCAACAAAATCCTCCGACCCGAACCGGTCGACGTGAGCGGACTGTAAAGTCCCGTCCTCGATTTCATGGCCCGTCCCACTTTCGCCATTCTCGGCACCGGCTCGCACGCGCCCAAGCGCGTCATGTCCAACAACGATCTCGCGCAACTCGTCGACACGTCCGACGAGTGGATTTTCACCCGCACCGGCATCCGCGAACGCCGCATCGCCGACGCCGATGAAACCACTTCCGATCTCGCCACCGCTGCAGCTCAGGCGGCGCTGACCGACGCGGGCATCACCGCCGACCAGATTGATCTGATCATCGTCGCCACCGTGACGCCCGATTTGCCGATGCCGGCCACCGCCTGCCTCGTTCAGGCCCGTCTCGGTGTGCCCGAACGTGCCGCCTGTTTCGACCTCCAAGCCGCCTGTTCCGGCTTCATCTACGCCCTCGACAATGCCTGGGCCCTGCTGGAGTCGGGCCGTTACCGCCACGCGCTCGTCATCGGCGCGGAGAAACTTTCCTCCGTGCTCGACTGGACCGACCGCACGACCTGCGTGCTGTTTGGAGACGCTGCCGGTGCCGTGGTGATCGGCCCCACACCTGCCGGGTCGTCCGCCGCGATTGAAGGCGTGCGCCTTTACTCTGCCGGCGGCAACACCTCCCTGCTTTGCATCCCCGGTGGCGGTTCAGCCTGCCCCAGTCCCGGTCCCGGCGATCCCCCGCGCCACATCCAGATGAAGGGCCGCGAGATCTTCAAATTCGCCGTGCGCGAAATGGAAGACGCCGCCCGCGACATTCTGGAACAACATGGCATCGCGGCGGACGAAGTGGACTGCGTCATCCCGCACCAAGCCAATCTGCGAATCATCGACGCCATTGCCCAATATCTCGAAATCCCGGTGGCCCGCTTCTTCGTCAACCTCGACCGCTACGGCAACACCTCCGCCGCCTCGATTCCTCTCGCCATCGACGAGGCTCGACGCGTGGGGCGCGTGAAACCCGGCGACCGCACCCTGCTGGTCGCGTTTGGGGCGGGCTTGACCTACGGAAGCGCCTTGGTTCGCTGGTAAACCACCTCTCATGTTTCCTTCCTCCCCGATGCGACGACTCAGCGCCTTTGTATTTCTTGCCTTCCTGTTTGGCCTCACGGCCTCCCTGCGCGCCGAGCTGATCTGGACGCCAGGAGACGGTTGGCGCATTGAAGGGGGCGCCCTTTCCGGCCTCGTCGGTGCCGATGCCCGCAATGCGCTCGATCTGATGAATCGTGCCCGCGAGGCGGAGGAAAATGACAGCACCCGCAGCGCCCTGCGCGCCTACAAGAAGGTCATCAAGGCCTATCCCAATTCCATCTATGCTCCGGAAGCCTCGTTCCGCTCCGGCCACCTGTTCCTGAAACGCCGCCAACTCTACAAGGCTTTCGAGTCGTTTCAGAAGATCATGACGCTGTATCCCAACAGCGATCGTTTCAACGAAGTGCTTGGCATCCAGCGCGTGCTTCGCGGCGCCGGTTACGAGTCCGAG
>CBINJL010000720.1:0-1751 GCA_966250925.1 uncultured Opitutus sp.
CGCGACTTGCTGCACGCCCATTTCCCGGAATCCCACGGCAAGATCCTGCTCACTCCCGGCGCGCTCCGGGCGGATTTTGCCGTGGTGGAACATCCCCCCACGCCCGCCTCGGACAAGGTCATCATCCTCACGGTTGGTCGCCTCCATCCGCGCAAGGGCCAGCTCATCACGCTCGAAGCCCTGCAGGCGCTCGCGCCCCGTTTTCGCGATCGCATCGAATACTGGCTCGTCGGCTCGACCGCCAAGGAACGTTACGAGGAGACCCTGCGGACCGCAGCCAAGGCCTGCGATTTCCCGGTGCGTTTCTTTGGCAACATTCCCGACGATGAACTGAGCCGCATCTACGACCGCGCCGACATCTTCGGCATGACCAGTGTCGATTACGGCAACAGTGTCGAGGGGTTCGGATTGGTTTATCTCGAAGCCGCCGCACATGGACTTCCCGTCGTGGCGCATTCCGTCGGCGGCGTGGCCGACGCGGTGGCCGATGGCAAAACCGGCCTGCTCGTGCCGCCGCATCATCCGGCGCAGCTCACCGCAGCGTTCGAAAAACTGATTTCCGATCAGGATCTGCGCGAACGCATGGGGCGCGCCGGCTGGCAATGGGCCCGCCGCCACAATTGGTCGCATTCCGCCCAAATGCTGTTCGGCGAGGAACTCGCGGAAATCTCGGACGCTTCCTGAGTGGCGCACGCGCGCATTCCGGTCATTGACGAGGCCGCCGACGCCCGCAAAAAGACCCGCCATGCTCGAATCCCGCACCACCATCCGCGTCCGCTATGCGGAAACCGACATGATGGGCATCGTTTACCACGGCAGTTACCTGCCTTGGCTCGAAGTCGGCCGCACTACCCTGTTGCGCGATTACGGTTTTAACTACCGTGAACTCGACGCCGCCGGTTTCCGGCTGCCGGTGCTGGACCTGAGCATCAAATACCTCCGCCCTGCCCGCTATGACGACGAGGTCGAGGTCCACACCGTCATCCGCGACTGCCCCGGCATCCGCCTGGAAATCGACTACGAGATCCGTCGCGACGAGGAACTGCTCGTCACCGCGCACACTCGCCACGCCTTCGTTGATGCCAACGGTCAGCCCGTGCGTCCCCCGGCCGCATTTCGCGAAGCGATGCGCCGGCATTTCGCGAGCTGACTGATCTCGCGATCACGCCGCTACGCCTCGCCGAAGCGTCAGATTCCGTCCGTTTCCGGCGACATCGCGGCGGCGTATTCGGCCAGGACGTCCGGATCGTTTTCCCTCCCCCGCGCCTCCGCCAACCGGTCGCCGCCGCCGAGTATCCACACCGCCCATACCGCGTGCGCCCGCACCAACGGTTCGGGATGCGATCGCGCCAGCCGCACCAGCGCCGGCAGACACGTCGCGTCGCGCTGATTCGCCGCCACGATGCAGGCGTTGCGCAACAATCCGCGCAGTTTGAGCCGTTTGACCGGCGTGCCTTTGAACACCGCCGCAAATCGCTCCGGCGTCAGTTCGAGAATTTCGGGCAACGGCAATGCCGTCAGCTCGGGCCGCGCCTCCAGCAACACCGACTTCGCCTGCTGCGCGAAACGGTTCCACGGACACACTTCCGCACAGATGTCGCAGCCATACAGGCGGTCGCCGATGCCGGCCCGCAATTCGCGCGGGATCACGCCCTTGTTTTCGATCGTCTGATACGAGATGCAGCGGCGCGCATCGACCACTCCCGGCCGCGGCAACGCGCCCGTCGGACACGCTTCCAGGCAGCGCGTGC
>CBINJL010000721.1:0-1720 GCA_966250925.1 uncultured Opitutus sp.
AGTGCGCGACACGTGTTTCGACGCCTACGAAAATCAGGAAGCGCCGCTGTCGCGGGTCATGGAGCGGATCGGGTTTTCCGGCCGCACGGATCGTAACGGTCTGTTTGACGTGATGTTCTCGTATGAGAACGCCGATCAGCGGCGGCTCGCCACGCGTGAGCTGCGCATCCGCACGGTCGATCAATACGAAGGCTCGGGGATGTTCGATTTCAACATCGACGTCATCGAGGAAGATGGCGTGGCACGGGCGCGTTTTCACTACGCGACTTCGTTGTTCGATGCGGAAACGATCGCGCGTTGGCGCGGCTACTATGCGGCGTTGCTGGATGGTTTGGCGCGGGCCGACGGTGCGTCGGCGGTGCGTGACCTGTCGTTGATGCCGGCGGTGGAGCTGGCGCAGGTGCAACGTTGGGAAAACGATCCGACGCCGCCGGCCGGGGGCACGTTGCTCGAACTCTGGAATCATCAGGTCAAAGTGCGGTCGCAGGCGGTGGCGGTGCGTTACGCCGGCCGCGACTGGACCTTTGGCGAGGTTGATCGCAAAGCGGCCGCGTTGGCGCAGCGGTTGCGTCGCGACGCCGGGTTGGCGCCGGGCGAATTGGTGGCGTTGGCCTCGCCGGTCGACGCCGGTTTCATCGTGGGGACGCTGGCGTTGTGGATGGCGCGATTGGCCTACGTGCCGGTCGATCCTCAGGGGCCGGCGCTGCGCAACGGCGAACTGCTGGCCGAATCGGGCGCGCGTCTGGTGCTGGCCAGCGCCGATGTCGATTGGGCCGGCGAAACTCCGGTGTGGGCACTCGACGTGGATGCCTTGAGCAAGAACGTCGCGGAAGACGACACCGCGGTGGAAGCGCAGCCCGACGATCTGGCCTACGTGCTTTACACCTCGGGCAGCACGGGCCGGCCGAAGGGCGTTGAAGTCACGCACGACGCGATCACGCGGGCGGTGCGCTGGCGCATCGCGTTTTATCATTTCACGCCCGACACCCGCACGCTGCAGTTGCCCGCGGCGGTGTTCGACGCGTCGATCATCGACATCTGGTCGACGCTCGGAGTCGGTGCGCGTCTGGTGGCGCCGGAACCGGCGGAGCGGCAGAACCTGACGGCACTGGCGCGGTTGATCCGCGAGGAAGGCGTGACCAATGCGCTGATGACGCCGAGTTATTACGGGGCGTTGCTGGAAGCGGCGCCGCGCGATGTGGCGCGGTTGGATTTGTTCTGCGTGGCAGGCGAGGCGTTGACGCTCGATCTGGCGCGACGGCATTTCGCCAACAGTCCGGAAACGCGACTCATCAACGAATACGGGCCGACGGAAAACAGTGTCGTCTCGACCGCGGTGGAAATCACGGCCGACACGACTTGGATTTCGATCGGTGGACCGGTGGCCGGCACGCAGGTGCTTATTCTGGACGAGGCCGGCCGGCGGTGTCCGCCAGGCGTGCGTGGTGAACTTTGGCTGGGCGGTCCCGGTCTGGCGCGCGGCTATCGCAATCGGCCGGAGTTGACGGCCGAGCGTTTTGTGACGCTGCCGCAGTTTGGCGGCGCGCGTTTCTATCGCAGTGGCGATCTCGGTTGCTGGCGCGACGGGGAAATCGATTACGCCGGGCGGGTCGACGATCAGGTCAAGCTCAACGGCGTGCGCATCGAGCTGGGCGAAATCGAAGCGGCGTTGCGTAGTGTGCCCGGCGTGTCGGCCGCGGCGGCGAGAGTTGTTGCGAGT
>CBINJL010000722.1:0-1719 GCA_966250925.1 uncultured Opitutus sp.
GTCCTTGGCGCGCCGGGCCTGCATGGTCTTCACCATCGGCTCGATCATGTAATACGGCACGCCGATCGTGATCTGCTCGGAGCAGTCGCCGAAGGCGGCCTCCATCGAGAGCAACAGGACAATCGCATCGCGCGGCGAGGTCTGGAGGAAACGTCCGTTGGTTTCGTGACCGATCAGGTGCGGGTGCATTTCCTGGCCCCACTTCCACTGGCCGCACCACTCCTCCAGAATGATGCCGATGATGTCTTCGAGCAGCGAGATTTCGATCTCGGTCAGATAACGCTCCGCCTTTACCGAATGGCCGCGGCCGCCCAGCAGGCGATCGACTACGGTGAGCGCGAGACGCGGATTGAAGTCGAGGACGCCAACACCCGTCAGCGGATCGGCTTTGAAAAGACACAGGTGGGTCGGGTTCGGCAACGACTCGCAAAACTTCGCGTAGGTCAGCGTGGTGAGTTTCGCCATCTTGAGCGAAAACTCCATGCGCAGGAACAGCGACAGCCGCGCGGTCAGATACCGGATAAAATCCTCATGGATGAGGCGCAGGCGCCGCAGCTCGACTTCGGTGAGGAAGACCGGATTACGGAAGTCGTAGTCCTCGACCTTCGGCAGCGCCGTGCCGGTGACCCGGGTGCCGTCGGCCCGCAGCATGATCTGCTGCTCGGCGACCTCGGCCGAGCTGAGCAGCATGTCGATGTCGCTCTGATCGAGCACGTCGAACGGATTGCCGCCGGCACCGCCGGAAAGGATGTTCTCCTCGTCGTCTTTGTCGTCGATCGGCATGGTTCGAGTGGCGCGAGTTGAGGTTTTCGGCGGCGGTGCGGACCGCTTACTGAATGACGAAGTCGGCGAAATAGACCTGCTCCGCCAACGCCTTGCCCAGCGTCTGGTTGTAGGCGTTGACGAGACGCTCGCGCAGCAGGTTCTTCGCCCCGGCTTCTTCGAGTTCGACCAGGGACAGCGAGGACAGCACGCTGAGCGTGACGTCGGTCAACTGGACCTTCTTGGCCTCGAAGGCACCGCGCAGGGCGGGATCGCGACCGGTGACGACGAACGAGCATTTCAGATAACGCGTGCCCATCGTGCCGGCGAGATTCACCACCATGTTTTCGAAGTTGTAGGTCTTGGCGTCACCACTGGTCGGCGCTGCGCCGTGGGCGCCCTTGCCGCCACCGTGCTCGGCCTCGGTCGAAACTTCGGCGGCAGCCTGCGCACCGTGCCCGGCGGTGTCTCCGCCGAGCTGTGACTTGAGTTGCGGGATCAGAACAAACTGCGCCACGCCAAAGGTGACCGCAGGCGCCAGCACCAGCGAAGCCACCAGCGCGATGAGCGGCATCCGGTCCGGCTTGCCCTTGGCAGCGGAAGCGTCGTGTGTATCGGCCATGTGAATACTCCGTTGAAACGTGCGGCGAAGGAAACGGACGATCCGCGATCAGCGCTTCAGGTTCACGATGTCTTCGAGCACGGTGTCGGAGACGGTGACGAGACGCGACGAAGCCTGGAAGGAACGCTGGATGGTGATCATGTTGGCGAACTGCTCGGTCAGGTCGACGTTGGACAGTTCCAACGTGCCCGCCTCGATGCTGCCCATACCGTCTTCGCCAGGACCGTTGGTCGCCGGATCACGGGTGGCGGTGGTTTCACCGGCGGAGGCGAAACCGTTGTAAAGGTTGTCTCCTTGTTTGGTCAGCGCAGTCGGATCATTGAAGTTCACCAGCA
>CBINJL010000723.1:0-1703 GCA_966250925.1 uncultured Opitutus sp.
GAAGACGGACGGGCACTCGGGATTGATGAGCGCGATGGGGCCGTGCTTCATCTCGGCTGCGGGATAGGCCTCGGCGTGGATGTAGGAAATTTCCTTCAACTTCAGCGCGCCTTCGAGCGCGATGGGGAAGAGTTCCAGGCGCCCGAGGAAGAGCATGTCGTTGAAACGCGCGTATTTTTGCGCGATCGCCTTGATGTGAGCGGCGGATTGCAACGCCTCGCGCACGAGGTCGGGCGCCTTTTTGAGCGCGGCCACGATTTCCACGCCTTCGCGAAAACTCATGTCGCGGAGGCGACCAAGATACAGCGCCAGCATCGCGCCGAGCATGAGCTGCGAGGTGAAGGCCTTGGTCGAGGCAACGCCGATCTCAGGGCCGGCGTGCTGATAGATGCCGCCGTCGGCTTCGCGGGCAATGGTGGAGCCGACGCCGGTGGTGATGGCGAGCACCTTGAAGCCCTTGCGGCGGGCTTCGCGCAACGCGGCCAGCGTATCGATCGTCTCGCCCGACTGGCTGACGACGAAGAACAACGTGTTGGCGAAGAGCGGGGCGTTGCGGTAACGGAACTCGGAGGCGTGGTCGCACTCGACCGGAATGCGGGCGAAACGCTCGATCAGGTGCTCGGTCACCATGCCGGCGTGCAAGGCGGTGCCGCAGGCGCAGAACATGATGCGTTCGATGCTGCGCAGATCATTGGCCGACATGTTGAGGCCGCCGAAAATGGCGGTGGAACCGTCTTCGGCGAAACGGCCGCGCATGGCGTTTTCGAGCGCGGCGGGCTGTTCGAAGATTTCCTTCTCCATGAAGTGAGCGAAGTCGCCCAGTTCGGCGTCCTCGATCGTCCAGGTGATCTTGTCGATGACCGGCGAGACGCCGCCTTCGTCGAGTGTGGAGAGAGTGAAGCTGTTGCCCTTGATCGCGACCAGTTCGCCGTCGTTGAGATAAACGACATTCTGGGTGCGGCTGACGAGCGCCGCCACGTCGGAGGCGATCACGAGTTCGTCCTGACCGATGCCGAGAATGAGTGGCGAACCCTGGCGGGCGGCGATCATCTCGTCGGACGAATCGGCGCACAGCACGCAGATGCCGTAGGTGCCTTCGACATGCAGCAAGGTCTTGCGCACGCTGGCGAGCAGGCGCGAGCCGCCGTCGGTCGGGATCGGCTCCTTGGCGTAGTGATAGGCGATCAGATTGCAGAGCACCTCGGTGTCCGTTTCCGAACTGAAGGTGTAACCCTTGGTCAGCAGGAACTTCTTAATCGCGGTGAAGTTTTCGATCACGCCGTTGTGGATCAGCGCGATTTGTCCGTCCGAGGAAAGGTGGGGATGTGCGTTCGCATCCGTGACGCCGCCGTGTGTGGCCCAGCGGGTGTGGCCGATACCGGTAGTGCCGGACAGGGCCATGGCGTTGGTGAGCTTGACCAGGTTGTCGACCCGACCGATGCGCTTTTCTATCTTGAAGGCGCCGTTGTTGAGCACGGCGACTCCAGTGGAGTCATAGCCGCGATATTCGAGGCGTTTGAGCCCTTCCAAAATGATCGGGGCCGCTTTGGCGCGACCCACATAACCCACGATTCCACACATAGATTTTACGTTATTAGGCTGGAGAATCTACCGCTGACGCCAATCGTTGCGCAAGGCATTTGAACCCCTCATTCCCCAAGCATATTTAGTATCTTATGAGTTCTGAACAGAAAGTGGTGGCC
>CBINJL010000724.1:0-1692 GCA_966250925.1 uncultured Opitutus sp.
CGTGTTCATCCGTGGTTAAACAATGTCGGTTCGGCTAAGCGCTTGAGTTCGCCTCCTTGATCCCGACGATTCCGCGCAGTTTTCGCAGGTTTACCTCATTAGTTTTTCCTGAATTTCCGCATGCCCCCATCCGCTCTCACCCGCGCGCTCGAATCCATTGTCGGGCGAAAAAACGTGCTCACGCAGAAGCGCAAAACGGCCTACTACCGTTCGGGTTTTCGCTCGGGTCTCGGCGCGGCGGCGGCGGTGGTTTTCCCGACCAGTCTGTTGCAGCAGTGGCGGGTGCTGCAGGTCTGCGTCGACGAGAATTGCGCCATCATCATGCAGGGCACCAAGACGGGATTGACCGAAGGTTCCTGTCCCAGCGGCTTCGATTATGATCGCGATGTGGTCGTCATCAATACCACGCGCATCAAGAAGATCATCCTGCTCGACGGCGGCAAACAGGTGCTGGCCTTTCCGGGCTCAACGCTGCACGAACTCGAACAGGTCCTGAAGCCGCTCAAGCGCGCGCCGCATTCGGTCATCGGCTCGACCACCATCGGCGCGACAATCGTCGGCGGCATTGCCAACAACGCCGGCGGCGCGCTCTGCAAGCGCGGCTCGTCCTACACCGAGCTGGCGCTTTTCGCGCAGGTTGATCGCGATGGCAGACTGCGGCTGGTCAATCACCTCGGCATCAAAAATCTCGGCGACACGCCCGAGGAAATCTTCGCCCGACTCGAACAGGGCGCCATTCCCGCCGAGGATGTGACGGACTGGGATAAACCCGCTTCCGACCGCACCTACGCGGAGCGTATCCGAAATCTCACGACGGACGTGCCCAATCGCTACAACGCCGATCCGCGGCGGCTTTTTGACGTCAGCGGCAGCGCCGGCAAGGTCGCCGCCTTCGCGGTGCGGGTTGACACCTATCCGGTCCCGGCCCGCAAACAGGTCTTTCTGCTCGGCTGCAACGATCCGCGGCACTTCGCCGCGCTGCGCCGTCACGTGCTGCAGCATTTCACCGCGCTGCCGGACATGTGCGAATACATGAACCGCGGCATTTTCGACGTGGCCGAGCGCTACGGAAAGGACGTCTTTCTCTCCATCAAACATCTCGGCACGGCGCGGTTGCCACGGGCCTACGCGCTCAAATCCAGTGCGGAATATGTGCTCAACAAAATCCCGTTCCTGCCGAAGTTTCTGCCGGATCGGCTGCTTTACTACGTGAGCCGATTTTTTCCGCAGCACCTGCCGCCGCGGCTGCGGGCGTTTCGCGATCGTTACGAGTATTACCTGCTGCTCTGCATGAGCGACGCGGGCATCGACGAGGCGCGGGCCTGGCTCGCGACGGAGTGGAGCGGACGCGACGATGTCGGTAGTATTGAATGCGACGAGGTCGAGCAGGAGGCGGCGCTGTTGCACCGTTTCGCCGCCGCCGGCGCCGCCATCCGCTACCAAACCCTGCATCAACGCACGACGGAGGAAGTGCTCGCGCTCGATATCGCGCTGCTGGGCAACGATCCGGATTGGATCGAGGAATTGCCGGAGGACATTACCCGCCACCTCGACCTCGCGCTCTACTACGGCCACTTCATGTGCCATGTTTTCCACCAGGATTACATTTTCAAAAAAGGCACTGATCTCGCGGTGATGAAGGCGAAACTGCTCGCCCGGCTCGACGCCAAGGGCGCGAAGTATCCGGCCGAG
>CBINJL010000725.1:0-1691 GCA_966250925.1 uncultured Opitutus sp.
AGTTCGCGCACATCGCCTTCACGATAGAGCTGGTGACCCGATTCGAGCTGTTGATCGGTGAAGTTGGGCTCCCACTCGGCGGCGAGTTTCTCGAACCAGAATTCCAAGGATTTGGGCGTGTAGACGCGCTTGGGGCCGTGCGATTGCATCCAGAGAAAAAGGAGACCGTAGAGTCGCCGAGGGGTCGGGCAACGCAAATCGCCCGGGTTTCGCAAACGCCTTTCCTTTAACTGGCTGCGTTTGCAAACACACGTCGCAAGCCAGTGGCGAAATCAGTATTCCCGCCGGTAGTGCCGATGCTGGCCGCTGCCTCGGTTCTCCTCCCACTGCCGCCGATAGCCGCGGGCCTGCAAAAAGTCGTCGATCGTCTCGCCGTCAGGCATGCGATCGCGGCCGCCTTTGTTGTGAATCTCCATGAACAGCTCCCGCGGCCGACCGCCGGCGAGCAGCTCGTCCATCCCGGCCAACACTTCGCCTTCGGCGCCCTCGACATCGATTTTCACCACGTCAGGTGACACCGCCCGGGTCGCGCAAAAGGTGGTCATCGTCATGACCGTGACTTCGACGACGCCAGTCGCGCCTTTCGCCGCCACCAGCGAATGCCGGCCGTCGCCGACCGGTCCGCGCACGTGCAGCGATGCCGTGCCATCCTGCCCGCCCAGCGCGACATCCTCGCCGATCGCCCGCGGGCCGAATCCGTTGGCCTCGAAATTGCGCCGCAATTGCCGCAGGTTGCGCGGCTCGGGCTCGAAGGCAAAAATCCGGCCCGACGCCAGCGCCGGCTGACTGCCCACAATCACACTGACCAGGCCGATGTTGGCCCCCACGTCGAAAAACACGTCGCCCGGCTGCAAATGCGCGAGGATGCGTTGCAGGAAATCGCCTTCGTAGGAAACCTCCGCCACGCGCCGCAACTCCCGCCGCGACGTCACCACAAAACGGATACGCCGCCCAAAGAGCGTTGCCTCCAGCGGATAGTCCCGGCCGCACAGGCGACTCCACGCCCAGCCCAGATTATGGCGCAGTTTGCGGCTCAGGCTGAAATCGTCGGACATCGAGGCGGGGGAAGTCATGGGCGGTTACGATAAAGTTCTGGGGCAGGCGCGATGCAGCGAAAAACGTCACGACCGGTTCGAGGTCAATGGGAACGTGACACCTTCACCTGCTCCTGCGTGCGGCGCACCTTCGAGCGCAACCGACTCCACCAGGTGTCGCGATAGCGGCCTTTCACGACGTGCTTGATGCGATACACACCGGGGATATCGACGGGCGTGCCCGGCGTCCCCAACAGCCAGCGAAACGCGCGGTCTTCGTAGGTCTTGCGCCAATACGTGGCGGCGGTGCGGCAACACCGCAGCGCATCGCAGTAGCCGAGCCGGCGCGCGACATCGCCGCGCACGATCTGCAACGGTCCGGTCGCCTGCCGCGGACGTTGCACGGTGAAGCGCGAAAAATCCACCGCCAGCACCCGCGGTCCGCCCTGACCGGCCTGCAGCACCGGATCTTCGGGCGGCAGCATGCGGGTGCAGCGCTCCTCCCGGGGGAACACCAGCGGCTCCGCGCGATCCGCCAACACGTGCGCCAGACTGTCGAGCGCGCCCGCCGCCCAGCCCAGATCGCAGTCGGTAAACCACACCCAATCCGCCGTCGAGGCGAGCGCGGCGAGATTGCGTCCGAAACCGCGGCGTAGC
>CBINJL010000726.1:0-1685 GCA_966250925.1 uncultured Opitutus sp.
AACAGGTGCGAGATCGGGTCGGCCACGCCGCGAGTGGCGTTCAGGCACTTGATCGCGCCGGCGACGCCGAACTGGTCGCGCACCACCTTGCCGTCGTCGCCAAGCACGCTGCCGAACTGCTCGATCACGCCGCTCGTCGCATCGGGTTCGGGCACATGAAGTTTACGCGCCAACTCTTCCAACGCGGGCAACTCGGCGGCGATGTCGAGTTTCGCCAGCAGGCGATCAAGTTCCACCGGATGCGTGGCGCGCAAATAGTCCACGGCGGCCAGCGCGATCAGAACGGTTTCGCGTGCGACTTGGCTGGTGAACGCGTTGTTGTTGACGCGTTCGTGATACTCGTCGGGCCCGATGACATCGAGCATCTCGAAACGGCCTTTGTCGCGTTTGAAGTAGGCGTAGGAATCGTAGAAGCGCGCGCATTCCAGGATGACTTCCGCGCCCCCTTCCCGCAGCAGCGTGTCGTCGCCGGTGTGGCGAAAATGCCGCCAGATCGCGATGGCGACGTCACCGCTGATGTGGACCTGCTTGTCGCGGAAATGCGTGCGCAGATCACGTCCGGTGGTGGGATCACCGACGTTGAAATAACTGCAGGCGTCGTCGCCGGTTTCCTGGCTTTCCCAGGCATAAAATGCGCCGCGATAGCCCGGGCCTTCCGTGCGCGCCTTGCGCCGCGCGCCGTCCAGCGTGCGGATGCGGTAGCGCAGCAGTTCCGTCGCCGTCTCCGGATGCGTGTGCAGGAAAAACGGCAGCATGAACATCTCCGTGTCCCAAAACACCGCACCCTTGTAAACCTGACCCGACAACGCCCGGGCCGGAATCGAAAGTCCGCTGCCGGGCCGCGGCGCCACGATCAGCAATTGGAAAATGCTGTAACGCAGCGCCCGTTGCGCCGCCGGATCGCCGTCGATGACCACATCCGAGCGTCGCCACTTTTCGCGCCAGGTCGCCGCGTGCGCGGCTCGACATGTATCATATCCGGCACTACGCGCCGCCCGCACGATCTCCACCGCCGCCTCCGCCACCGGCGCGGATGGCGCATCGTTGTCCGTCACCACGACAAAATACTTGGTGAACTCGACGGGGTCGCCCGCCGTCAACGCCAGCTCCGTCACCCGCATCGCACCGTCTTCATCGAGTTCGAACCGCGTCTCTCCGATGCCCCCGGCGATCGCCTCCGCCACCGCCACGCCGCGCCGGTTTTCATGCGTGAGCCCGTGCATCACGATCACATCACCGGCGGCGGAGGCATTCAGCCCGGGCAGGTGCGGGCCGTTGAGATCCCAGATCCGACCGTCGATGCCGGTGCGCAACGCCAGCGTAAGCCCCACGTCGCTGACGATCCGCACGCGCACCACGCCGAGATGCGGATTCACCGCGCTGAGGAAACGTTCGCTGTGCAGCGTGACGGTGCCGCCGCCGACCGCAAAACGAGTTGTCCGGGAAAACACCGCCTCGACGAGGTTCAACGTCTGCTCATGCGTGACCACCGTTTCGCCCAACGCAGTGAGGGGCACGCCATCGTGACTGAGCGCGGTGTAGCCGCCGTTGGGCGCGTTGACCGGTTCGCGCCAGGCCGCGCCGACCCGATCGTAAAGCCCGGCCAGCGTGATGCCGACGCGTTGCTCCGGACCGAACTCATCAAGCGTGCCGCGGCAGCCCATGTAGCCGTTGGCCAATTGATA
>CBINJL010000727.1:0-1684 GCA_966250925.1 uncultured Opitutus sp.
TGCGCTCGATGGGCTACACGCGCGAAGACGTTTCGCAAATCTTCCTGTGGCAGGCCGTGATCGTGCTGGTCATCGGCACGATTCTGGGGTGTGCGCTCGGCGCCGCCGGCACCTACGCCATTTCCAACGTGCCGGTGCGTATATCCGGTATTTTCGCCACGGATACATTCATCGTGGCCTGGTCACTGTGGCATTATGTTTCGGCGGTCGTAACCGCCGTGGTCATGGTGATGATCGCCAGTCTGGTTCCGGCGCGGCGGGCGGCGCGGCTTGAGCCGGGCGATGTCATCCGGGGGACGGCGCAATGAGTATGACCAACGCCAACGATTCCGACGTCGTGCTGCGCTGTGAAGCGCTCCATCGCTATCTTGGCGAAGGAGAAGGGCGGGTCCATGTGCTGCGCGGAGTTTCCTTCGAAGCCCGTCGCGGTCATGTCTATGCGATCGTGGGACCGTCCGGTTGCGGCAAGTCCACGCTGCTCTACCAACTTGGTTTGCTTGATCAACCCGACGGTGGCCGGATCACGCTCGCCGGCGAGCTGATGTCGAACAGCAGCGACGAGGCGCGCACGGCGGCGCGCAACAAGCACCTCGGCTTCGTGTTCCAGTTCCACTTCCTGATGCTGGAGTTTTCCGCCTTGGAAAACGTCATGATGCCCATGCGCAAACAGGGCAAACTCAGCGGTGCGGAAATGGAAATGCGCGCGAAGTCCCTGCTGGAATCCGTCGGACTGGGCAACAAAACCCACCGTCTCGGCACGCAACTTTCCGGCGGCGAGCAGCAACGCGTTGCTATTGCCCGCGCCCTGGCCAATGAGCCTTCCGTCATCCTCGCCGACGAGCCGACCGGAAATCTGGATCAGAAGAACTCGAGCATGGTTTTTGATCTTCTCACCCGTCTGGCGAAGGAAAACGGTCAGGCCATCGTGTTGGTGACGCACAACCCGGACATCGCCAAACGTTGCGATTTCGTGCGCCCCATGCGCGACGGCGAGTTCGTCGTGGAGTGATCCTATATTCCGCAATTGATGTTTAACGCAAAGACTGCAGAGGCCGCAAAGCACGCAAAGAAAGGCGGTAAGGAAATGGCATCAACTCCGCAGGCACTCCCCCCCGCAGGTGAACCCGGCACAGGGCGGGTTTGTTGGAATGTCACTCTGTGATCTCTGCGAGCTCTGTGGTTACACTGCGGTTTTTAGGGTGATCGCCGGCGGCGTTCCCTGCGTCAACTATGCGGGAATACGGGGGAGCAACATCACCAATGAAGATATTCGCCCGGTTTCAGGGCCTTGGCGAATTCCACCAATAGTTTCACGCAGGCTTCCACATCGGCGAGATCGACCATTTCGCTGGGCGTGTGCATGTAGCGCAGCGGGACGCTGATCAATCCGGTGGCGACGCCACCACGCGCCATTTGAATCGCCCGCGCATCGGTGCCGGTTGGTTTCGGGTCTGCTTCGAGCTGCCAGTCAATTTTAGCCTTCTTGGTCGCCTCGACGAGGCGCTGATAAACAAGCGGGTTGATGTTCGGCCCGCGGCAGAGAATCGGGCCGCCGCCGAGTTTGGTTTCACCGTATTTGCGGTTGTCGCAATCCGGATGGTCGGTGGCATGGCCCACATCAACCGCGATGGCGATGTGCGGATCGACAAGGTAGCTCGAAGTGGTCGCACCGCGCACTCCGATT
>CBINJL010000728.1:0-1680 GCA_966250925.1 uncultured Opitutus sp.
GAGACCACCACCCCGTCGCCGCGGATGACAAACGCGCCGTCGATGGTGGAAAATTCCTTCACCGTTTCGTCCATGAACGGATTGAGGATGTTGCGATCCTCGTCCTTGTATCCAAAAAACGGATTCAACACCAGCGGCTTGATGAACTTCTCCACCTGCGGCGCCGCGCCGAGCACAAAGAGACAGCCCACGGGCTTGCCTTCGCGGCCCTCGACGCCGAGCTCGGTCGCGACCGCGATCACCCGCTCAAAGACCTCGGGTTTGACATCCTCTGGCAGCAGATCGGCGTTGCCGGTCAACAGAGTCTGAAACTCGCGCTCCACTTCGACGATGCTCACGGTGTCGAGTTGGTTGCTCGCCTGCACTCCGCCGATGCAGCACAAGCGGTCGGTGAAGGCGATGATGCCACGGGTCAACGCCACCAGAATCGCACTGCGCACCTGCGCCAGACGCTGCGGAGAAAACGACCGCACCTGGATGACCTCGGCGAAGGTGCTGAATACATCCGAGCCGTCGGCGGCGCTGGTAGTGACCAGCACCGACTTGATCTTGGGGCTCCACAGCGACGCGTCGATGCCGCCAACAAAGGTGTCGCCCATGACGAGGATGGCATCGCAGTCCGCGCCTTTGGCCACGC
Organism: uncultured Opitutus sp.; assembly: GCA_966250925.1. Lineage (GTDB taxonomy): Bacteria > Verrucomicrobiota > Verrucomicrobiia > Opitutales > Opitutaceae > Actomonas. The sequence goes on from CBINJL010000728.1 coordinate 638, forward strand.
GCTCCGCCTCACGGATCATGAGGCGATTGAGCCGGTTTTGTTTTTGCGGCACCCGCCGCACCTGCATGCCGCCCAGCCCCGAAATGAGGCGTTCGTAAAGCTGATCGGTGTCGCTGGCCTCAATGAGGCTGCGCACCAGTTCGGGTTCCTTGACCAGTCGGGCGATGGCGGCGAGGACCTGCAGGTAATCGCGCGCCTTTTCGTCCGCCAGCAGCATGATCACCAGATGCGAACGCTCCTCGTCGGTGCCATCGTGGGCGATGCCGGCCCGACTCCGGCCGATGGCCAGAATGTATCGTCGCCCGAGCCGGGCCCGCACGTGGGGCAGCGATACCCCGAGCCCCAGATACGTCGTCATGGTGCTCTCGCGGGCGAGCAATCCGCGCAGCAGCGGCTCCGTTTTGAGATCCTCAAAACGCTGCGCGCAGGCAGCGAGCATTTCGCCGAGCGCGCCCTTCATGTCGGCGCTCTGCAGCTCGCAGATCCGGGTGCGTGCGATGAGTTTTTCCAGCCGCATGGAAAATGAGTTCAGAGACGATTAGGGTTTCGCCGACGCGAGCGTCCGACGGCCGCCTTCGGGCGGATTGCCTGAGGGCTTTTCGACTTTTCGGTGAGTCGGCGCCTCGGCTCCATCGTCACTTTTCCCAAGCGAGGGCGCCCTTCTTCACTTCGTAGAACAGGCCTAGGACCAGCACGAAGAGGAAGAACAACATCGGGGAAAGGATGGCGACGTTGTTGGCGAGAAAGTCACGATACACAAACGCCCACGGGATGAGGAAAACGACTTCGATGTCGAAGAGCAGGAAGAGCATGGCGGTGACGTAGAACTTCACCGAAAACCGGGTGTGCACGATGCCTTCGCCCTTCACGCCGCATTCATAGGGGGTGTCCTTGATGGGACTCTTCACCCGCACGCGCTGTGCAGCCACGCGATTCACGATCAGGATCGTGAGCCCCACCCCGAGGGCGAGGACCGCTTGGATCAACAAAGGTAGATAGGCGGCAGATGTCATGTGCTGACCAATACAGGTGGCACCCGGACG
>CBINJL010000729.1:0-1680 GCA_966250925.1 uncultured Opitutus sp.
CGTGCCGGGCCTGCCGCGCTTCACCGGCGGCGCGGTCGGCTTCATCGGCTACGAATACGTCACGCGCGTCGAAAAAACCGTCCCGCCGGCGCCGGTCGACGAACTCGGCCTGCCGTTGATCTACTTCATGCTGGTCGATTCGACCGCGATCTTCGACCGGGCCAAACAAACCCTCCGGCTCTGCGTCAACGCCCACATCGGCGACGATGCCGACGCGGCTTATGATCGCGCGGTAGCCGAGTTGGAGGAAATGGCCGCGCTGCTCGGCGAGCCGTCGCAACTCACGCCGGCGCCATTCATCGCCTCCGCCGCCGTCAAGGTGCCACCGGGCAACTTCACCCAGGCGCGTTTCGAAGCCGTCGTCGACGAGTGCAAGGAATTCATCCGCTCCGGCGACATTATCCAGGTCGTCCCTTCGCAGCGATTCTCGCAGCCGTTTCACCGCTCGCCGCTCGATCTCTACCGCGCCCTGCGCACGGTCAACCCGTCGCCGTATATGTTTATCCTGGATACGGTCGACTACGCCATCGTCGGCGCTTCGCCCGAGGTCCACGTTCGCCTCACCGGCGACCGGGTGGAGATCCGTCCCATCGCCGGCACCCGCAAACGCGGCGCCACGCCCGAGGAGGATCTGGCCCTCGAAAAGGATTTGCTGGCCGACGAAAAGGAACTGGCCGAACACCTCATGTTGGTGGATCTCGCCCGCAACGACATCGGCCGGGTCTGCGCCTACGGCAGCGTCCACGTGCCCGCCCGCAACATCATCGAGCGCTACTCCCACGTGATGCACATCGTCTCGCAGGTTGAGGGCCGCATCGCCGCCGACAAGACCGCCTACGATCTGATGCGGGCCACTTTCCCCGCTGGCACCGTGTCCGGTGCGCCGAAGATCCGTGCCATGCAGATCATCGCCAGCAAGGAGCCCGTGCAACGTGGCTTCTATTCCGGCGCTCTCGGCTACTTCGGCTACGACGGCAATCTCGACTCCTGCATCATGCTGCGCACGTCCCTGATCAAGGACGGCAGCATCCACATCCAGGCTGGGGCCGGCGTTGTGGCCGACAGCGTGCCGGAATCGGAGTTTTTGGAAACAGTGAACAAGGCGTCCGCGCTCTTCAAAGCCGTCGCTTTGGCCGAGAAACTGTAACGGTTTTCGGTCATCCTAAAAACCGCAGTTTAACCACAGAGCGCGGAGATCACCGAGTGAGATTCCGCCAAATCCGCCTTGCCCCGGGTTCACCCACCGGGGGCGTGCCTGCGGAGTTGATGCCATTTCCTTACCGGCCTTTCTTGGCGTGCTTTGCGGCCTCTGCGGTCTTTACGTTAAACATCAATTGCGGAATATAGGGTCATACGGGCGCTCACTGTCCCGCATCAGTTCCCTTAATTTGCGCCGGGTGCACTTGCGGTCGGGTTTGCGCTTTTGCCGCAATAGTTGACTGTTTAGCTAGTTTTTCGGGAACAGTCCTCCACAAGACGGGTCTTCGCCCTCCGTGTCGGGGAATCTTCCCGTCACTTGCATACTCTCAACTGCGTAAAATCCACCGACCATGGCTCCTACATCCGCCCTCGCCCGCTCTGAAGAAATCGACTTCGACCAGGATGCCGCCTCGACCCGTGGGGCTGCAGTGTCCCCGCCGTCCTTTCTCGAGCGTCCGGAACCGGCCCCGGCCGAAAAAC
>CBINJL010000730.1:0-1664 GCA_966250925.1 uncultured Opitutus sp.
TCTCTGGGCTGCGTGCTCTACGAGATGCTGGCGGGCAGCCCGCCGTTCACGGGCGAGACGGCAAGCGACGTGGTCGCGGCCGTCCTGAAGACGGAGCCCGCGCCGCTCCCGCAGGTCGCGACAGGGACGCCCGGCGAGTTGCAGCGCATCGTCGGTAAGTGTCTGGAGAAAGACCGCGAGGTGCGCTATCTATCAGCCGAAGAACTGTTCGCGGACTTGCGGCGGTTGCAGAAGCGCCGCCCGGAAATCTTCAAGCCCGGTGCCCGTCTGCTCGGCTGCGACGCCGCCGGCGTGCAAACCCTCGACCTGCCCAAGCGCACCGCGCCGCGACTGGTTAAAAAACTCGACCGCGCCGGTGCCCCGCGCCTGTTCACCTGGCAACATGACAGCGGCACCATCACGTCCATTCACCCCTTTCTTGATGAGGAACCGCCCGCGGAAAGCTGAGCCAATCGTTCCGGTTTCGGAATCGCCCTGTTCCGAAACCGCCGAAACCGATGGCGCCGCCAGTTCGCGCCGGGCGTCGCCTTCTTCCTGAACTTCCGTCGCTTGCATCGTTTGGCCGAGATTGGCACAGCATCTGATTTCCGCCCGGCCTCCCGATTCACGTTTTTCGTTTTCCCTCCTTCCCCATGATTTCACTCCGCGGCATCGAACGCATTTATCCGCTCAAAGGCGGCCCCTTCTACGCCCTGCGTAACATCAACCTCGAAATCGCCGCCGGTGACTTCGTGTCGATCATGGGTCCCTCCGGCTCGGGCAAATCCACCCTGCTGCACGTGCTCGGTCTCCACGACGGCGCCTGGGGCGGCGAGTATTGGTTTGATGACACGCCCGTGCATAAGATGAACCAGAAGCAGCGTTTCGCGCTGCAAAAACAGAATCTCGGTTTTGTTTTCCAGAGCTACCACCTGCTCGACGATCTCACCGTCTACGAAAACCTCGAAGTGCCGCTCTCCTACCGCGACACGCCCCGCCGCGATCGCGAGTCGATCGTCTGCGACATGCTCGATCGCTTCAACATTGTCGGCAAACGGGACCTCTACCCGAGTCAGCTTTCCGGCGGACAGCAGCAACTCGTCGGCATCGCCCGCGCCCTCATCGCCCGCCCTCGCATCATTCTCGCCGACGAACCGACCGGAAATCTCCATTCCGACCAGGGCCGCGAGATCATGGAGCTGTTCAAAAAGCTCAACCAGCAGGAAGGCGTGACCATCGTGCAGGTCACCCATTCCAACGAAAACGCCGCCTACGGCTCACGCATCGTCCGCGTCGCCGACGGCATGCTGGTCGGCTGACCGCTCCCCAGTTGTCACGTAATACGTGACAAACAGTCCGGCCCTGCACGCCCCTCGCCGTCCTGCAAACCGCCCCGCCGCCCCCGTCTGTTTGTCACGTATTACGTGACAAACAGGCCAACTTGGTCTCGTCCCGAAAATGGGACAGGTTTTTCCCGGGCGCGGCCTATTCGGAGCAACCGGAAATGCAACGTTCATCGCTTCACTTTGGATTACAACATGTTAAATCGCATTCGCCGTCTTGGCACGGCCGTTGCAATACACCGGCCATCTTTGCCCTCCATGACCGGTTTTTGTGCCCTTTTCTCCGTATTGTTTGCCATCTGAGCCGCCTCCGCCGCGTCGGTTTCGGCTCAACAATTGATC
>CBINJL010000731.1:0-1660 GCA_966250925.1 uncultured Opitutus sp.
CTTCTTGTCGTCGGTGGTGGCCACGTACCACGGGGCCCAGGCGGTGTCGGTGGCCTTCTACATCATCGGTTTCGCGGAATCGCTGGAGTTTCTTTTTCCCGAACTGCCGACGCGACTGGTGACGCTGGTGACGCTCGTGGCGATTTTCGGTATTGCCTGGGGCGGTGCGGACGTGGCGGTGAAGGCGCAATACTTCATCTTCGCGGCGCTGGGTTTGGCGTTGCTGTCATTCTTTGCCGGCTGGTCGCCGGTGCCGGACTGGTCGGGCAATTTCGCCCCGGCTTACGGCGAAGGCATGAGTTTCTGGAGTGTGTTCGCGATCTTCTTCCCGGCGGTGACCGGAATCATGTCGGGCGTGAGCATGTCGGGTGATCTGCGCGACCCATCGCAAAGCGTCCCGCGTGGGACGATCTATGCGGTGGTGGTCACGTTTGTGATCTACGCGGCGCAGATGATCTGGCTGTCGCTGCACGCGTCGCGGGAAGAGTTGCTGACCAACAATCTGGTGATGGAGCGCATCGCGATCGTGGGGCCGTTGATTTTTGTCGGCCTGTGGGCCGCGACGTTGTCCTCGGCGCTGGCGAGTCTGCTGGCGGCGCCGCGCACCCTGCAGGCGTTGGCGCAGGACCGGGTGGTGCCGTATTCCTGGGGCAAGGGACACGGGGCGGGCAATGAGCCGCGGATGGCGTTGCTGCTTTCGACAGTGCTGGCGGCGGCGTGTTTGCTGGCGGGCAAACTCGATGTGATCGCGCCGGTGATCTCGATGTTTTTTCTGACCACTTACGGCACGGTCAATCTGGTGGCGGGACTCAGCGCGCTGGCGGCGAATCCGAGTTATCGGCCGACGTTTCGGGTGCATTGGCTGCCCTGTCTGGTCGGCGCGGCGGGGTGTCTGTTCGCGATGTTTCTGCTCAACGCGCTGGCGACGGTCGTGGCGGTGGGCTGTATCATCGGTTTGTATACGTTGCTGAAGAGCCGGCAGTATCAGACCGCGTGGGGCGACGAACGCAGCGGCATCTGGTTTTCGCTGGCGCGTTTCGGCCTGTTGAAACTGGCGGCGTCGCGGCAGCACGTGCGCAATTGGCGGCCGGTGATTCTGGTGCTGGTGGGCAACCCCACGCATCGGCTTGCGCTGGTGGAACTGGCCAATCGCATGGAGGCGCGGCGCGGGTTGCTCTTCCTCTCGCAGATCGTCACGGGCGACTGGCAGAAAATGTTGCCGCGGCAGGCGGCGTTGCAGCGACAGTTGCAGGATTTCATTCGCGAGAGTCGGTTGTCGGCGGTGGGCAAAACGGTCATGGCCGACACCTTCGAGCACGGTGTTTCGACGCTGCTGCAGGTGGTCGGAATCGGCGCACTCGAACCGAACACGGTGTTGATGGGCTGGAGCGAGGATGCGTTGCGCGAACGTGAATTCGTCGGGTCGGTGCGGCGCATCCTGGAGTTGAAGCGCAACCTCCTGATCTTCGCCGAAGCGGAGCTGCCCAACACCCAACTCGAACCGGTCATCGACGTGTGGTGGCGCGCGCGCGCCAACGGCAGTTTCATGCTCACGCTGGCGCACCTCTGGCGGCACGGCGCGGCGGGAAAACCGCATCGGCTGCGGGTGCGGCGCATCGTCGAGACGGAAGCGGGGCGCGCGGAAACCGAGGCGGCCATG
>CBINJL010000732.1:0-1653 GCA_966250925.1 uncultured Opitutus sp.
CAATCTTCCCGAGTGGGAAGCGGCGGCGGCAGGCGATTCCTCCGCCGCGGAGTCGCTCCGCAATCAGTTGACCGACGCGCAGACCACGCTCGACAACAACCTGGCCGGCAAGACCAAGACCGGACTCGTGGACTACACGGCCAACCTGTTTGCCAACTACACCTTTCAGGACGGGGCTCTCGCCGGTTTCTCCGTGGGTGGCGGCGTGGCGCGCACCGGCGAACAGTATCTGCGCGATCTCAACGGCACGCCGTTGTTTGTCTCCGAACGCACCACGACCAACCTCGTGCTCGCCTACAAGATGACCTTGTTCGACGCCGACGCACGGATCGCGCTCAACATCGACAACGTGCTCGGCAACGACGACATCGTCGTCACCGGTTACGATGGCGTCTGGACCGACGGTGCCGGCAATCCGTTGCGCACCGGCTACAGCATCCCCGCACCACGCCTCTATCGCCTGTCGCTACGGCTGTCGTTCTGAGTCCTTGGTAGCGGGAGCTTCCAGATCCCGTCGATCGTGGCGGGGATGCGGCTAAATCAAATGCTGTCCGGCGGGTGGGCGGGAGCAGGATGCTCCCGCTACTAGTCATCGCAGCGATTCCGGGATGCCGCTGACCGGGCGTTTTTGTGTAACTTTTCCCTCGGTCGCCGGGTTCTCGTCGTTGTCATGAATCTCCGTCACCCTTTCCTCTTTCTTGCCGCCCTCGCGATCGCCACGCCCGGTTTTGCCGGTTGGGGCAATGCCCATCGCGAGGCGTTTTCCTTTGCCGGCGACTTCTCCGCCGAGGGCACGATCCGCATCGAAAACACCAACGGCTCGATCACTGTCGAAGCTTGGGATCGCGACGCCTACGCCATCGAAGGTGAAAAACGCGCCGCCAATGAAGCCGATCTCGAACGCATCGCCATCGACTGGGATCTCACCGCCGACCACATTGCCGTGAAAGTGCAGCTCCCGAAAAAGGCAGGCTGGCTCAACCGCGGCACCATCGATGGCGGAGTCGATTTTGTGCTGAAAGTTCCCGCCACCGTTCGCGTGGAGGAACTCCGCACCGTCAACGGCGGCATCGTGCTCACCGGCATGCGCGGTCCCGTCAATGCCGAGACCGTCAACGGCGGCATCAAAGCGCGCGATCTCGGCGGCGACGCCCGGCTCCATACCGTCAACGGCGGTCTCGTTGCCACCTTCAGTCACGTCGCACCGACCGCGAAACTCGAACTGGAAACCGTCAACGGCGGCGTCAAGGTCACGCTGCCCGCCGCGACCGACGCCGAGATTCACGGCTCGGTGGTCAATGGACGCATCCATTCCGATCTTCCGCTCACCGTAAAAGGCGAGATTTCCAAACGCAGCCTGCGGGCCACGCTCGGCGACGGCGGAGCCCGGATACGGGCCGCCACGGTGAACGGTTCGGTGCATTTCGCGTCGGTCGACGCCTGACAAATCGCGGACCTGCATCCGCCTGATTTTACCGCCGGCTCGGAACGTCCCGAGCCGGCGGTTCGCGTTTACCGGACGGTCAAATCGCCAAAAGCACCGCGCCATTGACGGGTTCGGCCACGGTTTGGCGCATGTATCGACACCGCCGCGCGACGCGCTGCGTCCCCGTTTCCCTCCCCTTCGATCCCGTTCTCATTCCATGATACGTC
>CBINJL010000733.1:0-1621 GCA_966250925.1 uncultured Opitutus sp.
ACGTTGTTTTCGTAGGGCTTCGCCTCGATGAGATTGCCGCGCTCCTCCAGCAACTCCGCCGCGCGTTTGCGGCCGGCGAAACGTTCCATGCCGGCGAGCTCGGGACCGGCGACAGCGTTGAGCGTGCCGTCGGGTTCGAGACAGTCGAAAACCGGCAGGCCGTGGCGCTGGCCGATCTCGAAGTCGACCTTGTCGTGGGCCGGCGTGACCTTGAGCGCGCCGCCACCGAATTCCATTTCCACCGCCTCGTCGGTGATGATCGGGATGGCCGTGCGTTCGCCCAGCGGACGCCAGACGGTTTTGCCGATGATGGCCTTGAAACGTTCGTCCGCGGGATGCACCGCCACGGCGACGTCGGCGCCGATGGTTTCCGGTCGCGTGGTTTCGAGCACGAGATGCGTCAGCTCGCCGACCGGTTCGACCAGTTCGTAGCGGATGCGATAAATGTGGCCCTTGGTCGGGCGCATCTCGACCTCTTCGTCGGAGAGCGCGGTGAGCGACGCCGGGCACCAGTTGACCATGCGTTTTCCGCGGTAGATGTGGCCGCCCTCGAACAGTTTCACGAAGGCCGTGAGCACGCCCCGGCTGTATTCGGGGTCCATGGTGAAATTGGTCCGGGCCCAGTCGCAGGAGCAGCCCAGCTCGCGCAACTGTTGCAGGATCTTGTCGCCCTTTTCGCGGCGCCAGTCCCAGACCCGTTCGAGAAACGCCTCGCGGCCGAGATCGTAACGGCTCTTGCCCTCGGTCTTCTTGAGGTGCTTCTCCACCATCGTCTGGGTGGCGATGCCGGCGTGGTCGGTGCCGGGAATCCAGCAGGCGGCCTTGCCTTCGAGACGGGCGCGGCGGATGAGCACGTCCTGCAGGGTGTTGTTGAGCACGTGGCCCATGTGCAGGATGCCGGTGACGTTGGGCGGCGGGATGACGATGGAGTAGGTTTCCTGCCCTTCGGCGGCGCGGCCGGCAAAACAACCGGCCTCCTGCCAGGCGGCATACCACTTGGCTTCAACATCGCGGGCTTCGTAGCTCTTGGTGATCTCAGGCATGATCGATAAAACGGACCGGTGAACCAACCGCGCCACGGCGAGGCTGGCAAGCGCCGAGAGGACGGGATGTCCGCTCCCCACCACAATCCACAGCCACGCGGACAATCCGGTGCATTTCACGCTTTGCGCCGCCGCGGGCTTTGTTGCACGGTCCCGCGTCCTCGTCTCCATGTCTGGCCAGAATTCCAATTCCGCGGAGCCGTCCCTCGACTTCAACGACACCACCTCGGTGGCCGAACGCACGGCCGCGGGCAAAGCCTACCTGAAGGCGGCCACCGCCCGCATCCGCGCCCGTCACGACGCCGGGGCGCCGGGCACGGAAACGGTGGCGGAACTCTCGGCCGCGCTCGACCTGATGCTGCAGCGACTCTTCGCCGCCGCCATCGCCACGTGGGAAAGCGCCCACGGCAAATTGCCCAGCCCGGTTTCACTCGTCGCGCTCGGCGGCTATGGTCGGGCGGAACTCAGCCCGTTGAGCGACATCGACCTGATGTTTCTCTTCCCGTCCAAAGCTCGCGCATCACTGGTCCAGCCGCTGCAGGAACACCTCACCCAGGAAATCCTTTATCCGCTGTGGG
>CBINJL010000734.1:0-1615 GCA_966250925.1 uncultured Opitutus sp.
AAGACTACCGGCGAAGTTGCGACCGAGCAGGGATCGGCGGGTAAGACGGATCCGGCTGCTGGTGGCATTCTCGATATTTGCTTCCCGCAAGGTGCGGCTGCTCCGACAGTTGGACAAGGCGCTGCGGCGAGTGCTGGTGCCGGAGCCGCAGCCGGTGCATTTCCTACCGCAGGCCGGCGATGGTGCGTTGCTGCTCGGCGGCGCGTTTGCGGTCTCGCTGATCTACGTGAACTACGCCTACACCGGCTGGAACTCGGTGACTTATCTGATCAACGAAGTCGACGACGCGCAGCGCAACCTGCCGCGTATCCTGATTTCCAGCACGCTCACTGTCATGGTGCTCTATGTCGCGCTCAACGCCACCTTCCTGCACGTCGCGCCGATCTCCGCACTCGAGGGCAAGGTCGAGGTCGGCTACATTGCCGCGCAACATGTTTTCGGCAGCGCCGGCGCGTCCGCCATCAGCTTCGTATTGTCGCTCCTGCTCGTCTCAACCGTGAGCGCCATGACGATCGCCGGGCCGCGCGTGCTCCAGGTGATCGGCGAGGATTATGCGCTTTTCCGCCGACTCGCCCGCAAGAATGCCGACGGCATTCCGGCGCTCGCCATCGTGGTGCAATCCACCCTCGCGCTGGTCTTTGTGCTGACGTCGTCATTTCAGAGCATCCTGTTGTTTTCCGGCTTCATCCTCGGCCTCAACACCGTTTTCGCCGTGGCCGGGATATTTGTGCTGCGCTGGCGTCAGCCTGGCCTGCCGCGGCCGTATCGCACCTGGCTGTATCCGCTGCCGCCGTTGATCTTTCTCGGACTCATGCTGTGGACGCTGGCTTACACGGTGAAGGCCCAGCCCCAGGAAGCCTGGCTCGCGGCGGCCATCATCGCTGGCGGCGCCTTGTGCTACCTCGGCGCCCGCCGTTTCAATCTCCGTCAATAAACGCTCCCGCGATTTTCAACATCGCCGCCCTGATTACGTCGACGTAGTGCTGAAACAATTACGCGTCCCCGCCGACGGTATTACTTCCGTGTAATCCGTGTGTTCCGTGGGCAGCAATCCCTCTCCTGCGGTTCAGCCTTCCGGGAACAGCGACTGATCCAAACCGGGAATCACTCGCAGCGCGTTTTTGTAGTAAACCTTGCGCAACACCTCGTCGGGGAGATCGAGGCCGTAGAGCCGCCAGAAGGCATGGCGCTTGCGATAATAGGGAAAGTATTCGTCGGCCGTCTCCAACACGCGGAAGTAGGTGTGGTATTCCTCCGGCGCCCAACTGTCCTTACCCATCAGAATCCGGTCCTGATATTTGACAAAAAACTCGCGGGCGAAGCGCGGCTGACGACCTGGATCGTAGATCACCGCGCCGAGTTCGGTCACGACGTTGGGCAATTCGTCGAGATAGCGACCGAGCTGCGCCAAGTCGGAAGCGAGCCAGAGAAAGTGCGCGGCGATGAACGTCGTTTCCGGGTGCTTGCGAAACACGTTGAGTTGCTCCTCCAGCAACTGCTCGAAGGTGGGCTCTCCGTTTTGTTTCCGATTCGGCCGTTCCTTGAGCTCCAGCCAGCGCTCGTTGTATTTGTCGGCCGGTAGCCAGAACGCCGCGGGATCGCCCGTGTGGATGAG
>CBINJL010000735.1:0-1614 GCA_966250925.1 uncultured Opitutus sp.
TGCCCGCCAGTTCGAGCGCCAAGGCCGCGCCCATGCAGTGGCCGATGTAGCTCTTGGTGTTGTTGATATAGGTGTTGGGGCAACCTTCGCCGAACACCGCACGAATGGCCTCGCATTCCTGGATGTCGCCTTGCGGCGTGGAGGTGGCATGCGTGTTGACGATGTGGATGTCGGACGCGGCGAGCTTCGCGTTGGCAAGTGCCTTGCGCACGCACTCGGCCTGGCGTCCGGGATTCGGCAAAACGTAATCGGAAGCGTCGCTGTTGACGTGATACCCGGCGATCTCGCCGTAGATTTTGGCGCCGCGGGCCAGCGCGTCGTCGAGCCGCTCCAGCGTATAAATGCAGCCGCCTTCAGAAATCACGATGCCGTTGCGAGACTTGTCGAATGGACGCGAGGCCTTCTTCGGGTCGGCATGGGTGGCGAGCGCGTTCTGGGATTTGAACCCGGCGAAGATGCCGAAGGTGTGGATCGACTCGCTCACTCCGCCACAGATCGCGAAGTCGACCTCGCCGAGACGCAGCATCTGAGCGGCGTGGATGAGTCCCAGATTACCTGCGGCGCAGGCGGCGCCGATCGTGTAGGCGGGGCCGGTGACTCCTAGTGAAAGCGAAACCTCGCCCGCCGGGTTGTTCGCCACCGTCCGGGGGTTGTGGTAGTGCGACCAATACTTGGTGTCGTAGTTAAACTTCGAAATGGCGTAGATCTCGTTCTCGGTCTCCACGTTGCCATGCTCGGTGCACCCGATGTAGATGCCCACGCGATCCTTGGCGACGGCATCGAACGCAACGCCGCTATCCTTCAACGCCTCGTGAGCGCAGTAGATTGAAATCGACCCGGCACGAGTGCCGACACGCAGCTCCTTCCGCTTTTGATAGCGCAGCGGATCGAAGTGGCACACCCCGGCGATCAGCTTGCCCATGTAGCGCACGTCAAACGGCTCCACACCGGCGACGCCGTTGAGCAGGTTTTGACGGAATTCACTCAGGGAATTTCCGTTGGGCGCGGTAAGGCCGATACCGGTAATGACGATGCGTGCGGGCTGAAACGACATGGCGAAGGGAAAAGCGCTAGCCATGCCGAGGGGATTGGCAATACAAGCCTCGTTCCGTTTTCACTCATCACCCGCGACTTTCCTCTTAAACAACCATGAACGTTCTCGTCGTCGGCGGAGCCGGCTACATCGGCTCCCACTGCGTCCGCCAACTCATCGCCGCCGGCCATCGCCCGGTGGTGCTCGACAATCTGGTCTTCGGCTACCGCCAGGCCGTGTCGGAGGATGTGCCGTTTTATTCGGTCAACCTCGGCAACGAGTCCGAAGTCGGGAAGATCCTGAAGAAAGAGAAAATCGAACTGGTGATGCACTTCGCCGCCTACGCCTACGTGGGCGAGAGCGTGACCGACCCGATGAAGTATTACTTCAACAATGTCGCCGCCACGCTTCACCTCCTGCGCTGCATGATCGGCTGCGGCGTGAAGAAATTCGTGTTCTCCTCCACCTGCGCCACCTACGGCATCCCGGACAAAATGCCTCTCGTGGAAACGATGCCCCAAGCGCCGATCAACCCCTACGGCCAGACCAAACTCGACATCGAAAACGCCCTTAAGTCCTTC
>CBINJL010000736.1:0-1598 GCA_966250925.1 uncultured Opitutus sp.
CCCAATACCGCACCTTGCTGCCCGCGCTCATCGCCGACTGGCGGCGGCTTTGGCGCGCGCCGGACCTGCCGTTTCTCTTTGTGCAGATCGCGCCCTTCGAAGGCCAGCCGCCCGAGATTCGCGAAGCGCAGTTCCTCGCCTGGCAGGCCACGCCGCGCACGGCGATGGTGGTGACGACTGACGTCGGCGACGCCACCGACATTCATCCCGCGCAAAAGGAACCAGTCGGGCAACGCCTCGCCCTCGCCGCCCGCGCCCTCGCCTACGGAGAAGACATCGAATATTCCGGTCCCGTCTTCGCCGGCGCCACTTTTGCCGGCGATACCGCCACGGTGCGATTCACCCATCTCGCCGCGGGACTCGTTGCTCCCGGCGGCGAACTGAAGGGATTCACCCTCGCCGGAACCGACGGCGTGTTTCATCCCGCCACCGCCGTCATTGTCGGCGAAACCGTGCAGGTCACCGCCGCCGCCGTGCCCGCTCCCGTCGCCGTGCGCTACGCGTGGGCCCATGTCGCGACCGGCAACCTGTTCAATACCGCCGGCCTGCCCGCCTCGCCGTTTCGTTCTGACGCTCCGGTCAACGGTTCCCGCTGAGCGCACACCCCGCCGGCACCCCGTAGCCGCGTTGGAGCGCAGCGACAACGTGGCCCCGCCTGCCTCTCCGCTCTCCAGCGTCTCGCACCACAGCTCCCCCCAACCCGGCGGAGCCCAAACCACCGTTGTTCACATTTGAGGAACTAAATTCCGCTGTTTCACCGCAGAGGTCGCTGAGATCGCAGAGTGAGATTCCACCCCTTGGCGTGCTTTGCGGCCTCCGCAGGCATTGCGTTAAACATCAATTGCGGAAGAGGAACATAGGCTGAAGTTTCCACCATGGCCACGATCGTCCACAACGCTTCCTCCGCATCCCGCTCCGGTTCTTTCACCGGACTGCTCGGCACGACCGTGCTGCTGGGGCTCGGCTATTCGTTTGTCTATCCGTTCCTGTCGTTGTGGGGCACCCGGCACATCGGCCTCAGTCCCATCCAATTCAGTCTCTTCATGACCCTCATGACGGGATCCGCGATGATCTGGAACCTCTCGCTGGGCCACCTTTCCGACCGACATCGCACGCGCCGGTTTTGGCTCCTACTCGGCAGTGGTGCCGGCGTGGCCGGATACCTCGGGTTCGCCGGTTTATCTCATCCGCTGCTCCTGCTCGCGTGTGGCGCCTTGGTCATCGGACCGGCTTCGATCTGTTTTTCGCAACTGTTTGCCTATGCGCGCGAGTGGACGGCGTCGCCGCACGGCGCCCACGCCACGCGGCCAGTGCACGTCACCCTGAGTCAGATCCGGGTCTGCTTTTCGCTGGCCTGGACAATTGGTCCGGCCGCCGCGGCGGCGGTGCTCGACCGTTGGGATTTCACCGGGCTGTTTCTGACCGCCGCCGGTCTCTACGGGTGTTTTCATCTCGGCATCCGTCGCTTCGTGATGGCGATGCCTCATGCCGCGCCCGACCCGAACCTCCCGCCGGCATCGCTGCGTCAGGCGTTGTTGCAACGCGATCTGCTCATCGCGTTTCTTGCCCTCGGACTCAACTTCTCCGCGCACGCCCTG
>CBINJL010000737.1:0-1578 GCA_966250925.1 uncultured Opitutus sp.
GACCGGCTCGAAGTGATCGAGCACGACGAAAGCCATCAGCTCATCGAGGAGTTCATGTTGGCCGCCAACGAAGCCCTGGCCAAACTCACCCGCCAGAATCGACTGCCGTCGATCTATCGTGTGCACGACGATCCCGATGAGGAAAAACTGGCCGAACTACGCGAGCATTTTGCCACGTTCGGTATTCAGACCGGCGACCTCACGCAGCGGACCGAAATCACCAAACTGCTCAAGACCCTGCGCGATCACCCGCAGGGCCACGTGTTGCGCACCCAGCTTTTGCGCAGCTTGAAAAAGGCAGCCTACCGCGCGTCACCGGACGGGCACTACGGCCTGCACAAACGCGACTACACCCACTTCACGTCTCCGATTCGCCGCTACTCCGATCTGGTGGTGCACCGGGTGCTCGATCACTACCTCATCACCCAGGGCGGCTGGCCCATGCCCAAGGGCTACAAGTTCGCCTACGATCAGGCCAAGATGGAACGCATCGGCGAACACCTCAGCACCACCGAAACCAATTCACAGGAAGCCGAGCGCGAAAGCGTTAAGATCAAGACGCTGGAGTTCTTCGAACGCGATCTGGCGAAGAAGAATCCGACCGTGTTCAAGGCCATCGTCACCGACGTGCGCCAGCATGGCCTCTTCATCGAACTGGAGGAGTCGATGACTTTCGGCTTTCTGGCCACCAGCGATCTGGGCAACGACTTCTTCCAACTCGCCGACGACGGCACCGCCCTCGTCGGTCGCCGCACCAAGCAGCGTTACGAACTCAACAGCCGCCTTGATGTTGTCGTGTCCAAAGTCGACCGCACCAAGCGCATGATCGACTTCCGCCTGGATCGACCAGCCGGCGACACCGCCACGCCGCCCGCGACCAGCGCCCCGGAACGCGCGCACCGCGGCGCGTCCGACAGCAAGCGCGCCCGTCCCGGCGCGCAGGCTCATCGCAAAACCGGTAAACGCCCCAGTCGGCAACGGCGGAAGTAGTGCGGACGCCACCGGCGCGCCGATGATTTTACGTTGCACCGTCCCGCCGGTCCGCGCTGCTTTTTTCGCCCATGCCCCATCTTGTCGCCGTCTCCCTGCTGTGGGCGTTTTCCTTCGGTCTGATCAAGGTCGGTCTGACCGATCTCGACTCCACCGCCGTCGCGACCCTGCGACTGGCGTTCGCGTTGCTGGTGTTTCTGCCGTTTTTTCAACCACGCGCCGTGCCGCGCCGGGCGGCCTTCGCCTTTCTCGGCATCGGCGCGGTGCAGTTCGGGTTGATGTATGTATTCTACATCGCGGCGTTTCGCTACCTGCAGGCCTACGAAGTGGTGATGTTCACCATCTTCACGCCGATCTACGTGGTGCTCTTTGACGGCTTGATGGAGCGACAATTCCGATTGCCCGCGCTCGTCGCCGCGTCGCTCGCGCTGCTCGGCGCCGGCGTGCTCAAGTGGCAGGGCGGCATCGATCCCGCCGACCTCACGGGGTTTTTGTTGATGCAGGGCTCCAACGTTTGCTTCGCCATTGGCCAGATCGCCTATCAAGGCACGCGCCGCCAATGGAGCCGCACTGAGGATCACCGCATTT
>CBINJL010000738.1:0-1577 GCA_966250925.1 uncultured Opitutus sp.
CCATCGGTGGTCGCGAGGATCCGCTTGATCGGCTTCTCTTCGTGAAACGCCCAGCCGAGCACGAACTGCTTATTGTATTGGGTGTCGCCAAAGAGGCAGGGGTGTTCCAACTGTCCGCGCAGCGGCGCCTGCGGCAGCACGTCGACGAGTTTTATCGAATAGTCTCGCACCAGTCGGCGGGCATGGTCGGCCAAGGGCGCGTGCGGGTTCAGGACCGGTTGTTTGAGCAGGTTCAGGTAGAGCAGCTCCACTAGGTCGGGATGCAGGCGGGGGTGGTGACGCACGCATTCGCCCTTGCCGGTGACATTGATCGCAACGCGCCAGAATTCCGCCCACTCGTTGTTGCGGTTCATGATCTCCAGGCGGATCAACTTCGCGCCGGCCCACGGCTCCAGACGGAAGGCGAACCCCGGGGCGCGGCCACGCGTCCAACCCGGAAAGGCCGCTTCGATGTCAGGTCGCGGCAGACTCAGCAGGCCGGTGAACGGGACGTCGTCGATGAACGCCCGCATGTCGGTGTAGATCGTGTCGTTTTTCGAAATGAACCAGCCGTTGATCCAGAAATGATCGGGCGTGCGCTGCCAGTCGGTCGGCTGTTCAATATGAAAGAGGTAGGACTCGTTTTCGTTCATCGAGAAAAGGGGACACCACGGTAGGAAGCCGCCTCCGCAAGGGAAGCCCGGGCTTTGGCAACGGGAGCGATGGCGCGATTCATGGCGTGAAGCGAGGGAGCGTCCAACAGGACCAGTCTTTGGTCGGGTTTTCGGTGGACAGGCAGATCAACACCAGTTCGGCGGGCGGGCCGGCGGGGTTCGCTTCCGGGAGCGCGACAGTGACCGCTTGCGGGCCGCGATCAATTTCGCGCGCCGCGGGCGCGATTTCGCGACGGAACAGCATCTGCGATTCGCCGCCCTGTTTCCACAGCAGTTGGAATTCCACCCCGGTCGTGACGGGCGCTTCGGCATAGGAACCGTCGGGCATGCCGTAACCGAGGCTGACTTCGCGGGCGGCGGCCGGGATGCGATAGCTCATGATTCCGGGCGCGTGCAGCAGCCGCATTTCCTGATCGCGCACTTGGGCGGCGACGAGCGGAAACTGCGTCAGCAAATCCGGATCGGCCGTATCCAATCCAAAGCGTGGCGGATGGGCCCGGCGATACACGGTGAAGGTGGCGTCGTGTTGCAGGTAGGGGCGCCCGGACAAGTCCGGCAAGGCGTCGACCTGGGCGCGCTGATCGAACACTTTGGCGACGACATAGACGTTGCCCAACAGCAGCGGATACTGGGTGCGGATGGCGTGCTCTTCGGCCGGGCGCAATGCCAGCCACTCGGGGCAGAGGTAGTCGATCAACGGCCCCCAGTCGCGGCCCAGCACGAGCACGGCGTCGGTTACCTCGCGCGACGAAAGTCCGGGGAAATCGAGCGTCTTGAGTTCGGAAAAATAACCGATGTGTCCCAGCGGCTCCATGAACACACGATCACCCGGTTGGGCGTTCTCCCGCAGCCATTCGCCGATGGGGAGATGCACGCCTTCGGCGGAGAGTTTTTGCTCCCAATGAATCTGGCGGGTGGCGCGCC
>CBINJL010000739.1:0-1576 GCA_966250925.1 uncultured Opitutus sp.
TTCCTTGAGATTATCGACGCCGTCGTTCCACGCCTCGCGGGCGTCGGCGGACAGGTTGTCACCGTGAGCCGCGAGTTTTTCGGACTGGGCGTCGATCTTCTGCGCCATGGAGCTCATGCCATCGCTGAAGGACTTGCGTTCATCGTAGGTGGCATCGGCGAGGTCATCCCAAGCTTCCTTGGTCATGGCCTTGGTGTCGTGCCAGGTTTCCTTGGCGGCATCGGCCGCGTTGGCGAGCGCGTCTTCGGTTTTGGCTTGTTGGCGTTCGGAACAGCCCGCGGCAAAAAGCACGCAGGCGCCGACGGCGAGAAGCGGAAGGGTGGTTCGGATCGTTTTCATAAAATGGATAAAAGGGAGGGATGAAACTGAAGTGAGGGAATCAGATCCCGACGTGCTCAGACCGGCGGGCGTTTGCCGCGAGCGGCGCCGGCCAGGGCGGAAATGATGAGCAGGATCAGGAACACGAAAAACAGCACTTTCGCGATGCCCGCCGCCGCGCCGGCAACGCCGGTGAAGCCGAGCAGACCCGCAATAAGAGCGATGATGAGGAACGTGAGGGACCAGGATAGCATGATAGTTATCTCCGTTATGATTGTTGATACGAAGGGTTGATGCCCTGCATGTATCTCAGATCATGCCAACTTGAGGTTATTCGTCATAACCTGCTGTCCATAAGTTGGAAGCGCGCTTCGCGTTATGCCAACGTAACCCGAATTCGGGCAGGTTGCATGGCGAATTTGCGCGCCGCTATTGCGCAATGCACGGCCATGCCGGCCTCGCCGGCTCAGGGCGACACACAGGCGGTCAGCCGCTCGCGACCGGCAACTCGACCCAGAAGGTGGCGCCGCCGTCGACTGTATCCTCATAGCCGATACGACCGGCCATTTTGTGCACAAGGTCGTGGGCGATGCTCAGGCCGAGACCGGTGCTGGATTCGCCGCCGGTCGGTCGTGCGCTGAGACGCCGATAGGGTTGGAAAAGATTCTGGCGATCCTCCGCGGTGCAGCCTGGACCGTGATCGCGCACCTTGATGCGGACAAATCCAGGTTCGGTGGCGCCGCCGACGAGCACAGTCACGCTGCGTCCCGCCGGGGAAAACTTGATGGCGTTGGAAACCAAGTTGTCGAAGACACGGGCGGTGGCGTGGTAATCGGCCACGACGCTGAGAGCGGTTTCGCCGGGAAGCGTGAGCTGCAGTTCGATTTCCTTGGCGTGGGCGGGCTGGCGATTTTGTTGCACCACACTGCGCAGCAACTCGCGCAGATCGACCCGGCCAACGGAGAGTGAGGCGACGGCGGCTTCGCGGGCGTTGCGGGCGAGGCGATCCTCGATCAATTCCAGCAACTCTTCGCATGACTCGATGATGATGTCGGCCATTTCCTGCGGCGGACCATCCTGCAGATTGCCGCGGAGTGAACGGCCGGCGAGGCGGATCGAAGTGAGTGGATTCTTGAGGTCGTGCGCGACCGCCGCCATGAGATCGTTTTTCTCCGCCAGGACGCGGCGCGCCTCGTCGCGGGCGTGTTTGAGGGCGACGTGAGTGGAGACGCGGGCGAGCAGTTCCTGGGCGTGAAAC
>CBINJL010000740.1:0-1559 GCA_966250925.1 uncultured Opitutus sp.
CCGGCACGGTGTATTTCCCGCAATACCTGCAGCAGGCCGGTTACGCCACCGCCTTCATCGGCAAGTGGCACATGGGACACGAAGGCGACAAGCCGCAGCCCGGCTTCGACCACTGGGTGAGTTTTCGTGGTCAGGGCCAGTATCTGCCCGATGGCAACACCCTCAACGTCGACGGGCGCGACGTGCCGCAGCAAGGCTACATCACCACCGAGCTGACCGACTACGCGCTCGACTGGCTCAAGCAGCAGAACGCCGCCGCGAAGCCGTTTTTCCTCTACCTCTCGCACAAGGCGGTGCATGCGAATTTCACGCCGGAGGAAAAATACGCCGGTCGCTTTGCCGATCGCGATTGGGAGCGTCCCGCCTCGATGCGCCTCACCGAAGAGATGGCCCGCGAGCGTCCACGCTGGCTGCGCGATCAACGCAACTCCTGGCATGGCGTCGATTTTCCGTATCACAGCGAACTCGACATCGACCGCTACTACCGCGCCTACGGCGAAACCCTCTCGTCGGTCGATGACAGCATCGGTCGGGTCATGGCCCAACTCGAAGCCATGGGCGTGGCCGACAACACCCTCGTCGTCTACATGGGTGACAACGGGTTTATGTTTGGTGAACACGGCCTCATCGACAAACGGGTCGCTTACGAGGCCTCCATCCGCGTGCCGCTGTTGATGCGTTGTCCGAATCTCATCAAGCCCGGCACCGTCGTCGACGAAGTCGTGGCCAACATCGACATCGCGCCGACCGTGATGGAGTTGATGGGCCTGCGCGCCGCGCCGCATTTCGACGGATCGAGTCTCGTGCCGCTGTTGCGCGGCGAGCATCCGGAGTGGCGCGACTGGTTTCTCTACGTGTATTACTGGGAGCGCAATTTTCCGCAGTCGCCGACGGTCTTCGCGCTGCGCGGCGAACGCTACAAGTTCATCAGCTACTACGGCCTGTGGGACGCCGATGAACTCTACGATCTGCAGGAAGATCCGGATGAAATGCACAACCTGCGTTACGATCCGGCGCACGCCAAACTCGCCACGGAGATGCAGGACCGGCTCTACGCCATGATGGCGGAAAAGGGCGGCATGGAGATTCCGCTCAACCCGCCGGCCGGTAACTTTCAGAACAAGCGCTTCCGTTCACGCGGTGGTGAGGAAGCGGCCGATTTTCCCAAGGCGCTGGTGGTCGACGACCCCGTCAACACCAACGCGCACTGAACTTATTATCCGCAACTGAGATTTAACGCAAAGCCCGCAGAGAAGCGCAAAGCACGCAAAGAAAGGCGGGAGTGAAATTAGAAAAACTCCGCCGGCGTTCACCCTTCGGGGGGATTCGGATGTGGCGTGGCGTCATTAAAATCCGAATACAACATTCCTCGATGGACGCCATAATGACCGTTGCGCCTACAACAGCTTCTTCTGCAGCAGGCCGTAGTAGGTTTTCATCAACGGCGAATTGGGCGGCGGAGCGGTGCGGATGAGTTCGCGCACGGTGTCCGGCACACGCTGCGGTTGAATGGAAACGGCGTGGCCGGCGGTGATGCGTTCCTCATCCGGGCGGTCGGG
>CBINJL010000741.1:0-1556 GCA_966250925.1 uncultured Opitutus sp.
GACGCGTTTCTCGCCTGGCTGGCAGACAGCGGCCTCAATTTCAGTCTGCCCCGCGCCCGGTTGCTGGAAGTGTCTCCGCCGGAATCCGCCTACGCTCGCGGACGTGCCGTGCTGAAGTCGCATTTCGGTCGGATCTTGACCACCGGTCTGGAACACCGCCCGGCGTTGGCCGGAGCGTTGCGGGCCATGCTGCTGGGCGAGCGCGACGCGATCCCGGAGGAAGCCGAGGCGGTCTTCCTGCGCAGCGGCACGATGCACCTGTTTGCCATCAGCGGCCTGCACATCGGCGTCATCGCCGGGGCAATGTATGGCGGATTGCGGGCGTTGCGCCTGGGACCGGTCGCGGCGTTTGTCATTGGCGCGGTGCTGCTCGCCGGCTACGTGGATCTGGTCGGCGCGCCGCCTTCCGCGGTGCGAGCGTGGCTGATGGTGACATGCGTGCAGGCCGCGTTCGTGTGCCGGGCGCCGGGCAACTCTCTCGCCGCCATCGCAGGTTCGGCGCTGCTGGTGCTGTTGCTCGATCCGCACCAACTGTTCTCGGTCGGGTTCCAGCTCAGCTACGGTATTGTATTCGCATTGTTGTTACACGGCCTGCCGCTCGGCCAGCGGCTGCAGACGCCCCTCACCCCGTGGCGCAGCCTGCCCGTCGCCAGTCTGGCGTCGTGGCAAAGGACGGCGCGCGGCTGGTGGAGCAAGTGCGTCACGGTCGCGGCGATGGGATGGTCGGCCAGTCTGGTGGGCCTGATTGGCGGTGTGCTGTTTTTCGGCTGGTTCACACCGATGGGATTTTTTGCCAACCTGGTGCTGATCCCGGCGGCGTCGCTGGTGATCGTCGGCGGCTTCGTGGCGATGACGCTCGGCGCGCTGGGACTGGGGCCGATGGCGCTGGTTTTTAATCACGGTGCAGCCCTGCTGCTCTGGCTGATGCAGCACGGTCTCGACTCGGCGTTGCGGGTGCCGGCGACTTCGTATCCGGCGGCTTTCGTGCACCCATGGTGGGGCGGCGGCGGACTCGTGCTGCTGCTCGGTGCGATGGTGTGGGGCTATGCCCGCGGCTGGCCCGACACGAAACTGCTGTGCGGGTTGCCGGTGGGAATCGTGGTGGTCGTGCTTGTCACCGGGCTGCGCTTCGTCTGATACCAACGGCCATGAAAAGCGCCTACGAACTCGCCATGGAGCGGCTGGCCCAGTCCGATCCCGACGCCGCCAAACCGTTGACCGCCGCCCAAAAGACCCGGTTGGCGGAAATCGACACGATCTACCAAGGCAAGATCGCCGAACGGGAAATCTTCCTGAAGCAGAAACTCGCCGAGGCCCTCGCCGCCGGCGACGCCGACGAAGTCGATCAAGTGCGCATCCAGATCAAGAGCGAACGCACCCGCCTCGAAGACGAACGCGAAGACGAAAAGGAAGCCGTCCGCCGCGGGAAGTAATCGGAGGGCGTGGCTTCAGCCCTCCCTGCTTTTCCGACGGCTGCTCGTTTGGCCCCAAACACCGCAGTTTAACCCGACTTCCGCAACTGGGAGCTAAAAACGGCTTTTTTCTGGAGGGTTGAC
>CBINJL010000742.1:0-1553 GCA_966250925.1 uncultured Opitutus sp.
TTTTCGCTGCCGTCGCCGGGGCGAAATTCCGCGATGGTGTAGTGGGTTTCCTCGTTGGAAAAAATGATGCGCTCAAGCACACCGGTGAGCTGCTCGGCGCTCATGCGGAGGCAGTTTGCCAGTCGACGACCTTGAGGCGCGGCACGCGTTTGAATTCGGCGATGTTGTGCGTGACCACGGTGGCGCCGAGGCGCAGGGCCTGGGCGGCGATGAGCGTATCAATGGGGCCTATGATCAGCCCTTTCCGTTCGAGGTGGGTGCGAAGTTGCCCGTAGATCGCGGCATCTTCTCCGTTGAACGAGACCAACGGCAATTGCTCGATCAACTGGGCCACATTCTGACGGTGACGTGGAATCGCGCTCTTCGTTGCGCCGAACTCCAGTTCGGCCAGAACGATCGCAGACAGTTGCAATTCATGAAACGAGGTGGCCATCCGTTGGCGCAAATGCGGCAACCGTCCCTGGAAGTATTTTGAGAACGCATTCGTGTCCGGCAGGTAGATCATGACTACCAGTCGAGATCACGTGGAAGATCCGGCGCGGTGTGCGGAGGGATGTCTGGGAAATCGGGGCAGGAGCCGGCGAGCGCGATGAACGCCTGGCGCCGCTTTTCCCGTTCGTCGTCGATCGGCGTGATGGAGATGCCAGTCTTGGTTTTGCGGATGCGCACTTCCTTGCCGGGGAAACGAAACTCCTTGGGCAGGCGGATGGCCTGGGAGCCGCCGTTGGTGAAGAGTTTGGCCGTCTTGGTCATGATGTATAGACAGGATGTCTATACAAAGCGCTTGTCAACGCCGGCGCCCGACCGCGATGGCGGCGCGAGCGGTTCGGTCACACCAGGACCAGGCCGATGGCGGCCAGCATGAGTCCGGCGCCCCACAGGCGTGAACGCAGGATCTCAGGTGCGAGTTTTTGTTCCTCGTTGTGAAACCAATGCCCGACCCACCAGACGGCGAGCACGGCCCAGAGTCCGCGCGAACTGTAAACCACGTTGACGGCGGTGGCGTCGCCGAAGACGCCGATGGCCACGGCCATGCCGACGGCTTGGATCGAAAGCAGGATGGCGCCGCCCCACAGCCAGGGCCAGGCGGGGCGCACGATGCGGTGGAGTGGAGCGTTGAAAGCCGGCACCAGGGTGAAGGAAAGGGCGGCGAGACTGAGAAACATGAGCGGCAGGTAACGCCCGACGCCCCAGGCGGGCGCCCATTTTTGGACCAGCACATCGCTGGCGGCGAAGGCGGTGGCGGCGATGAGTGCGGCGATGATGGTGGGGCCGAGGTGGGCGTTGCCGGCGGAGTGTTTCGGGCGACGATTCAGCAACGCGATGGCGGTGGTGCTGAGGGCGGCGGCGATCCACCACTTGAGCGGAATCGGGTCGGGCAGCAGCAGCGCGCTGACGAAGGCGACCAGCACAATCTTGGTGCCGAGCACCGGGGTGGCGACGGAGACTTCGCCGCGTTCGATGGCGATGAACGTGGCGACCTGACCGATGAAGAACAGGCAGCCGGAAATGACCGGTTGCCACCAGGCGCCGCCGCCGGGACCGGGTCCGAG
>CBINJL010000743.1:0-1542 GCA_966250925.1 uncultured Opitutus sp.
GCGATCCGGAAGGGGTGTTTGCCGTGCTGCCGGCCGACCACGTCATCCACAACGGCAAAAAATATCAGGCCGATCTCAAGTCCGCCTTCGCCGCCGCGGCCAAGGCGCCGGTGATGGTCACGATCGGCATCACGCCGACGGAGCCCGCGACCGGTTTCGGCTACGTGCAACGCGGCGAGACCTGGCAGACCGTCAACCGTCGCGAGGTTTACACGGTGAAGCGTTTCGTCGAAAAACCCGACTTGCCGAAGGCGAAGCAGTATCTGAAATCGGGCGACTACTTTTGGAACGCCGGCATGTTCGTCTGGAGCGTGGGTGTGGTCGAAACGGCCATTGCCAAGTTCGCGCCAAAGCTGGACGCGGGGCTGCAGCGTATTCGTGACGCGCTGGCCAACGGTCGCCGTCTGGTGCCGGTGCTCAAGCAGGTTTATCCGGATCTTGAAAAGATCTCGGTCGACTACGCGTTGCTGGAAAAATCCGACAACGTGGTCGTGCTGCCGTCGACCTTCGATTGGGACGACGTCGGCGCCTGGCCGGCGGTCGCCCGTCATTTCAAGGCGGACAAGGCGGGCAATGTCACCCGCGGCGAAACGATGATCGAGCAGGGCTCGGGCAACATCGTCTTCAGCGAAGGTAAACACCTGGTGACGGTGGTCGGCGCCGACAACCTCATCGTCGTGCATACGCCGGAAGCCACGCTGGTCTGCCCGAAGGAAAAGGCCCAGGAAATCAAAGCGCTGCTCAAGCAGGTTTACGCCCATCCCGACGCGAAGCGTTACACGTGAGTTGGGATTGAGTTTCGCGGGCGGCGCCGTGTAGTGGTGCCGCCATGCGATTTCTCGCCATCGATCCCGGCACGCAGCGCATCGGTCTGGCGACCGGTGACGAACTGGGTTTTGCCTCGCCGGCACCGGCCCTGGTGCAGGCGACGGCCACGGCGCGTTGGGAGGCGTTGCTGGAGGAAATCCGGCGGCGACGAATCGACGAACTCGTGGTCGGTTATCCGCTGAACATGGATGATTCCATCGGCCCGAAGGCGCGTGAGGCCGAGGCCTTCGCCGCGCGGCTGGGCGACGCGACCGGGCTGCCGGTGCACCTGGTCGACGAACGGCTCACCTCGCACGCCGCCGAGGCCACGTTGCCCAAGCACAAACTCCGCGACCTGCGCGCCAGCGGTGTGATCGATTCACGCGCCGCCGCGATCCTGCTGCAGGACTACCTCGACCAACGCTTCCCGCCGGGACTGTTGGCCCCGGAATGACCGCGGCGGGCGGCGGCGTTACCGCCGCTCGGTTTAAGTTGAAAGTTGTAGTTTAAGAGACGTCTCCGTCGCTTCCGATTCTTTGCGCCCTTTGCGATCCCCGCGATCTTTGCGTTAAAAATCAGGTCGGGAACGAGGCGGGCGACGGCGGGATTCAGCCAGTGAAGGCCGGGGAAAACGGACGAGGACGTCCGTTCTCCTTGGCGCAGCACGAGTGCCGGAGCACGGACGTCCTCGTCCGTGTGCGGTGGAGTGGTGGGCTGCGGGAGCTGGAAGCTCCC
>CBINJL010000744.1:0-1541 GCA_966250925.1 uncultured Opitutus sp.
GGGAAACGCCGCCGGCGGCCAAGCCGTTGGTGCGGGTGCAGTCGACGCGGTTCGGCGACGACATCGCTTATACTGGCACTCACGTTTTTGTGATCGAGTTTGCACCGCCGGCCGGAGAGGCGCCGCCGGTGGAAGTTCATATTCCGGAAAAATACTTGCCGCGGATCGAAACCCACGTGGGCGAACCGCTGGAGCTGGAGCACACCGGCGTGGTGTGGAATCCGCACACACGCACCTGGCGGGTGACGCTGCGGGTGCAGGGCGACGTGCCCGACGGGCAACCGGTGGAGTTGTGGTGCCGCCTGCGCACCGCGGCCGGCACGGAATCGGAGCAATGGACCTACCAGTGGACGCCGTGAGCCGGGGCTATCCTCGATTCCGCTGGTTATATTTAACGCAAAGGGCGCAGCGCTCGCGAAGGGCGCGGAGTCAGAAAATAAGGAAACATAAACTCCTTCGCGGCGTTCACTTGGCGGACGAATCCAGAGTGAAATGACTTTGGCTGAATTTACTCGGTGATCTCTGTGGCCTCGGCGGTTGAATTGCGGTGTTTGGATTTTTCCGCAGCGGCCGGAGAGGCAACTGCGGGCGCACGTGAAGCGCGCCCTTACCGGGCAGAGGATCGGGCGCGGAGCGGCTGTGCGTTCAGCGCATGCGCGCGAAGGTTTGTTTGAGCAGTGAACGGTCGTCGGCGTGTTTGGTTTTTTCGCGGGCCTTGGCGATGAGGCCGGCTTCGAGGGCGTTCTTGGTCGGCCGCCGAACCTCGTAGTAGACGCCGAACTTGCCGGGCCACGGTTCGCTGGCGAGCGTCATGGCGGCGGTGAGGTCGGTCTTGTCGTGCGCGGTTTCGTCGATGAGTTCGAAGGCGCCACCTTTGCGCGGGTTGCCGGCATCAAAGGCGCCGGGGAAAAATTCGACACATTCGGAAAGGATTTCGACCACGGCGAAGCCCGGATGCTCGGCGGCGCGCACCATCATCTCGACCATGTGTTTGACCTGGGTGGCGTGACTGCGGGCGACAAAGGTGGCGCCACTGTTGACCAGTTTGCGCATCGGGTTGATCGGCTGGTCGATCGCGCCCCACGGATCGGTCTTGGATTTGAAGCCTTCAGGAGAAGTGGGCGACGTCTGTTTCTTGGTCAGGCCGTAAACCTGGTTGTCCATGATGACGTAGGTCAGGTTGACGTTCTTGCGCGCCACGTGGTCGAGGTGATTGCCGCCGATGGAGAAACCGTCGCCATCGCCGCCGAAGACGAAGACCTTCAAGTCGTCGCGGGAAAGACTCACGCCGGCGGAAAACGGCACTGAACGGCCGTGGATGAAGTGGCCGCCGTGGGAGTTGACGAAGTAGGGGAAACGCGAAGAGCAGCCGATGCCGGCCATGGTCACGATCGACTCGTGCGGATAGTTGAGCTGCTCGAGGGCCTTGTAAAAGCAGGCGAGCACGGCGAAGTCACCGCAGCCGGGGCACCATGTCGGATGATCGGCGGTGAGGGCTTTTTTGGTGAGTTTCGGCGGTTCGGGGGTTTCGACGGCGGACA
>CBINJL010000745.1:0-1530 GCA_966250925.1 uncultured Opitutus sp.
CCGGCCGAACCGTCGATGCACAGACCTTGTTCGATCTGCAGGGCTCGCTGGACTACAAAATCGCCCCGCACGAATTCGGTTTGTTCGCCTCTTACAGTTATCAGACCGTCGCCAACAACGTCGTCGGCCACAGCGTCGAGGCCATCGGCCGTTACTTCTACGTGCCGCCGGAAAAGCGCTGGCTGCTCGTCACGCAGGCCGACTGGATGCGCGACCCCATCAACGACATTTCCCACCGGGCAAACCTCATCGGCGTGCCGGCCTACAAGTTCGTCGACCACGAAACCCTGCGCTTCATCGCCGGCATCGGCCCGAGCTATCGTCACGAATCGCGCATCATGCCGCCGCCGACCGGTGGCAAACAGGAGCACGAAAGTTTCCGCGCCGCCTTCTACCAGGTGCTCAATTGGGACATCACTCCGCGACTCACCCTCCGCCAGACCCTGCTGGTGCAGCAGGACGTGGAGGAATCCGCCAACCACGGTCTGCGCCTCGACGCCAACCTGAGCCGGCTCATCACCGCCCACCTGTCATTGAATCTCGAATACAGCTACATCCTCGATCACAACGACGTCTTCGGCGATCAGGAGATCGGCAACCTTTCCCTGATGGCCGGCTACTCGTTCTGAACGCGCCCCGCCCGCCCCCGCTGCGCCCTTGAAAACGTTTTTCCAGTTCATCCGCACCGAGTCGCCCGAATTTCGCGGCAAACTCATCGCCATCGCGGTCTTCGCCGGCCTCATCAACGGCTACGCCGTGAGCGTCGCCATCAGCACCGCCTCCCACATTCAGCCCGGCAAACTGCAGTTGCGCGAACTGCTGCTGTTCTTCTTCGCCCTTGCCGGTTTCTGGTGGTCCAAGGAATACGTGCTCAACCGCACCACCGGCATCATCGAGGGCATCGTGCGCGACATCCGCATGCGCCTGATGAAGTCCGTGCGCACCACCAATCTCAGCGTGTTCGAGCGCATGGACCGCGGCCGCGTCTACTCGGTGCTTTCGACCGATGCCGTCACCCTCTCCATGTCGGCCGGCGCCGTCGTCAACGCCAGCTCGTCTGCCTGCATGCTGCTCTTCGTCGTCGCCTACATCGGCGTGCTCTCCGTCTGGGCCCTCGGCATCACCGCCGTGTTCATCATCTCGGCGATTTATTTCTACATGTATAAGAGCCGCACCGTCGGCCAGGAACTCGCCCAGGCGTCACGCTACGAGAACGCGTTCTTCGAAAACCTCAACGGCCTCCTCTACGGCTACAAGGAGCTGAAACTCAGTCGCGCCAAGGCCAACGACTTCTTCAGCGAGGAACTCTGGGGCCTGATCACCTCCACCGCCGATCTGCGCACCAAGACCGGCAAGACGATGAACCAGTCCATTCTGATCGGACAAACCTTCCTCTTTTTCACCGTCGCCGGCGTCCTCTTCCTCCTGCCCAATCTGCAGCCCGATCACATCCAGGCCGTCGTGCCCGTCGTCGCCATCGTGCTCTTCGCCGCCGGTCCCATCGGTGATGTCGTCGTCGCCATTCCCGCC